>NZ_SMNY01000029.1:0-12012 GCF_004353535.1 Cupriavidus sp. L7L | reverse complement strand
CAAGGTGGTGAGTGTATCGGGGTGGTGCGTGTGGCACGACCTGCCCACCAGCGTCAAGTTCGGGCAGGCGGTACGCAAGGCGATCGAGGAGCACTACGACGGCACGGTGGCGATCCTGGCGAGCGGCTCGCTGAGCCATCACTTTGCCGAGAACGGTACGGCACCGCAGTTCATGCACAAGGTCTGGGATCCGTTCCTGGAGCAGGTGGACCGTCGCGTGGTGGAGCTGTGGGAGCGCGGCGACTGGCAGACGTTCTGCCCGATGCTGGCGATGTACAACGAGAAGTGCTGGGGCGAGGGTGGCATGCATGACACCGCGATGCTGCTCGGTGCGCTCGGCTGGACCGACTACGACCAGCCGGTAGAGGTCGTTACGCCGTACTTCGGCAGCTCGGGCACCGGACAGATCAACGCCATCTTCCCGGTGGCACCGCTAAAGGGCTGACATGCCACACCTGGTCATTCTCTACTCGGGCAACCTGGATCGGGATGTCGACATGACCGCGGTCTGCCGCGGCCTGGCCGACGCCATGCTGACGGTCAAGGACGAGGAAGGCAAGCCGGTCTTCCCGACCGGCGGCACGCGCGTGCTGGCCTATCCGGCGCCGCACTTTGCCATTGCCGATGGCGGTGCGGCAGCGACGGCCGCAGGTGAATCCGGTGCCTACGGCTTTGCCTACCTGAACCTGCGCATGGGGCGCGGTCGTAGCGAGGCCGTGCAGCAGCGCGCAGGCGACACCATCGCGGCGGCGGCCAAAGCGCTGCTCGGCCCGTTGCTCGAGCAGCGCCGGGTCGGGCTTACGTTCCAGATCGACGTGGGCCCCGAAGTTTACGACGCCAAGTTCGGCAACCTGCATCCTCTGTTTCAGAAAGGAAGAACTGATGCTTAGCGATTCGCTCATCCAGCAACTGGCTGCTGAGTTGCAGGAATCGGAGAAATCGCGCGTCCAGGTGGAGCACTTCTCCAAACGGTTCCCGGATATGACTATCGAGGACGGCTACCGCATCAGCCGCGCGTGGGTGGCGTTGCAGAAGGCAGAAGGCCGGGCGGTCATCGGCCACAAGATCGGCCTGACTTCGCGCGCAATGCAGCAGGCCAGCCAGATCACCGAGCCCGACTACGGCACGCTGCTGGACAGCATGCTCTTTACCTGCACAGAAGGCGAGGAACTGCAGATCCCGACCTCGCGCTTCATCGCCCCGCGGGTCGAGGTGGAGCTGGCTTTCATGCTAAAGGCGCCGCTGCGCGGGCCACAGGTGACTCTGGAGCAGGTGCTGGAAGCGACCGACTACGTGACGCCGGCGATCGAGATTATAGACTCGCGTATCGAACAGTTTGACCGACACACGAAGGTGATGCGCAAGGTGTTCGACACCATCAGCGACAACGCGGCCAATGCCGGCATCGTGGTCGGAGGCAAGCGGGTGGCGCCGGCCGAAGTCGACCTGCCGTGGTGCGGTTCCATTCTGCGGCAGAACGGCATCGTGGAAGAGACAGGATTGGCCGCCGGCGTGCAGGGGCATCCGGCGATCGGGGTGGCCTGGCTGGCGAACAAGCTGGCGCCTTGGGACGAAACGCTTCTCCCTGGCCAGATCGTCCTGGCAGGATCCTTTACGCGTCCTGTCGCTGCCAAGGTGGGCGATGTCTTTGAGGCCGACTACGGCCCGCTTGGCGTGCTGAAGTTCCGCTTCGTCTAAGGAGATGCCCATGGAAATGCCACGTAACGCATTCAAGGCGGCCCTGAAGGAAAGGCGTGTGCAAATCGGTCTGTGGGTTGGACTGGCGGATCCGTATGCGGCAGAGGCGGTGGCCGGCACAGGCTTCGACTGGTTGTTGATTGATGGCGAGCACGCGCCCAACGATGTGCGGCAGATCCTGTCGCAGCTCCAGGCCGTCGCTCCGTATGACGTGCAACCGGTAGTGCGCCCGGTCATTGGTGACGTTCCCCTGATCAAGCAGATTCTCGACGTGGGTGCACAGACGCTACTCGTGCCGGTGGTGGAGACGGCTGAGCAGGCCGCGCAGATGGTAGCCGCCACGCGCTATCCGCCGCATGGAATCCGTGGTGTCGGCAGTGCCTTGGCGCGTTCATCGCGCTGGAACCAGATCGACGGCTATCTGCACAAGGCCGACGATGAGATGTGCGTGCTGGTGCAGGTAGAAACAACCACGGGTTTCTCGAATCTGGCGGAGATCGCAGCAGTCGAAGGCGTGGACGGCGTGTTCTTTGGACCTGCCGATCTTTCTGCCTCCATGGGCTACCTCGGGGAGCCGGGGCACCCCGCTGTGCAGAACGCCATTCTGGAGGGCATTCGCCAGGTACGCGCGGCGGGCAAGGCACCTGGGATTCTGAGCGCCGACCCGAAGCTCGCACGCCAGTACATCGAGGCCGGCGCGCTGTTCGTGGCCGTCGGCGTCGATACCACGCTGCTAGTGCGATCGGCGCGCGACTTGGCCGCTCAGTTCAAGAGCGACGGTGCCATGGCAGGGCAAGGTCCTGCTACCGCTAGCTCGGTCTATTGATTCACCTTCGCATCGCTACACCATGATTCAACTTAAAGACCCCGACCTGCTCAAGTCTGCCGCACTGATCAATGGCAACTGGGTGACCGCTGAAAGCGATCGTTCGATCGAAGTTATCAACCCCGCGACTGGCGAACTCGTCGGCACGGTGCCCCACCTTGGCGAGGGCGACGCCGAGCAGGCGATCGCGACAGCTCAGCAGGCATTGCACGCATGGCGCGCCAAGACTGCAGAATCGCGGGCTGCGATTCTACATAAGTGGTACGAGCTGATGCTCGAGAACCAGGAAGACCTCGCCGTTCTCCTGACGTCCGAGCAAGGCAAGCCGCTTGCGGAAGCTCGCGGCGAGATCGTCTACGCGGCGTCCTACATTCAGTGGTTTGCGGAGGAGGCACGTCGCGTCTATGGGATGACCATCCCGTCGCCGTGGCCGGACAAGCGCATCGTAGTCACCAAGGAGCCCGTCGGTGTTTGCGCGGCAATCACGCCGTGGAACTTTCCGGCGGCCATGATTACCCGGAAGGTGGCGCCCGCGTTGGCCGCAGGATGCACGATCATTGTCAAGCCGGCTCAGCAGACGCCACTATCCGCATTGGCTATGGCGGAGTTGGCGGTCCGTGCGGGCGTCCCCGCCGGGGTAATCAGCGTACTTACAGGCAGCTCGCGCGCAATTGGCGGGGTGCTGATGAAGAGCGAGATCGTCCGCAAACTCACGTTCACCGGTTCGACAGAAGTTGGTCGGGCGCTGGCCGAGCAGTGTGCACCGACGCTCAAGAAGATGTCGCTCGAGCTAGGCGGCAACGCTCCGTTCATCGTCTTCGAGGACGCCGACCTCGATGCTGCAGTGGAGGGCGCGATGATCGCCAAGTACCGGAATTCGGGGCAGACTTGCGTCTGCGCAAACCGAATTCTGGTGCACGACAAGGTGTACGACGCCTTTGTCGCCAAGCTGATTGACGCGGTTGGCAAGCTCAAAGTCGGCAACGGCCTGGAAGCTGGCGTCGCTCAGGGGCCGCTCATCGATGCGCCTTCGCTTGAGAAGGTGGAAGAGCTTGTTGCCGACGCAGTCGGAAAGGGTGCAAAAGTGGCGTTCGGCGGCAAGCGCCACCGCCTGGGCGCGACGTACTATGAGCCGACCATCCTCACCGAAGCATCGCCAACCATGCGCATTGCGCGGGAGGAAGTCTTTGGGCCGGTCGCTCCCGTGTTTCGCTTTACGAGCGAGGAGGAGGCGATTGCCATGGCCAACGACACGGAATTCGGTCTCGCAGCGTACTTTTACTCTCGTGACATTGGCCGCGCCTGGCGCCTTTCGTCTGCCCTCGAGTACGGTATGGTAGGGGTCAATACGGGGCTTATCAGCACCGCAGTTGCGCCTTTTGGGGGCATCAAGCAGTCCGGTATGGGACGAGAAGGATCATCGCTCGGTATCGAGGAGTATCTCGAAACGCGATACGTGTGCATGGCGTCCTAATTGCCGCTGAGATCTGGGTAACCCGCTGTCTGCTACAGCGGGACTGACCCTAGCACGCCAGCCCTGACCGATGTCATTGCAGGGCAGGTTCCCTTAGGAGTCGTGGACCTAGGATTTGATGTCCGGCGTGGTTCGCGTGTTGATGCAGAGGCGCGATAATGCTGGAACCTATCCGGGGTTGTGTGGGCGAGGCATACCATGAGAGGTAATGACCATGGATATGCCGATGAAGAAGAAACGCACGTTGGCGTCTCAGGCAGCGGCCCGCGGGCCGCTGTCGGCTTTGCCTGACGGCTTGCTCGACGAGTTGGTTAAAGGGGCCGATGACGCCCCGTGAGGTCTAGCGGCGACGCGCAAGTGCGCGAAAGACGGCGACAGACCGCCGGAGACAATGGGCGGATTCACGCCCTCGACTGTGCCGGGCTGCCGCACGCCGAATTTCGTATTGGCTAATGGACAATCACTGTATCACGCGCTTGGTTAGGACTATGCGCTGTTGCGCTTATGCGCCGACGACGGACGTCTTTTGGACGGCGCAGCGCAGCGACGCATCCTAATCACGGAGGGTCCTCTGGCTTTGATTGATATGCTGCGGGGTGAGCATGATAAAGCGCAAGGGGTGTGACCAACGATGGGGCCCAGGTCAGCCTTGATAGCCATTGTCGGAACTTCCCAGCAGCGATGAAAGCCGGGCGGCATGCTCGCGTAGCATGATGGCCAGTTCCTGGACTCGAGCCTGGTCTAGCCGCACCGTTGGGCCGAAAATCGCCACCGACCCTACAACGTGTTCCTTCTGGTCGAAAAAAGGAACCGCGATGGCCACAGCGCCCACAATGAGTTCGTTCTGGCTTTCCGCATAGCCGGATTGACGGACGCTTTCCAGTTGAGCTGCCAGTGTATGCGGGTCGAGATCCAGTCCCTCGCAATACTTGCGAAGCTGATCGTCTCTGGGATTCATCCAGGCGAGCAGCGCACGCCCGCTCGCACCCCGTGCAATCTTTTCGGTGTAGCCGACCCCGCGCTTAAAACTGAGGGGCTGGGGGCTCGGCAGTTCAGCGATGCATTGCCGGGTCGCGCCATGCGGTATGAACAGCGCCACCGTCTCGCCGGTTTCTTCCCAAAGCTCGCGCAATATTGGTTGCGCGATTTCGGCTAGGTCAAAGCTCGAGGTCCACGCCCACGCCAGCCGCCCGACTGCCGGACCGAGCCGGAAGCGCTGAGGTTCGCCGTTGGCCGTCAGAAAGTCGTTCTGCTGCAGCGTATAGAGCAATCGGTAAAGCGTGGGGCGGCTCAAATCGACACGCTTCAGGAGTTCCGCCACCGTCAGCTCGCGATCCCCCGCGCCAAACGCGCTGAGGATGTCCAGCGCGCGGTCCACTGCGCGGACACCGTCGCCGCCTTTTTCTTTCTCGACTTCTTCCATTGTCTTTCCAATCACCGTTTCCCGGCGTCCCACCACTGGTTTGCCCTTCGGGGCACGGGCTTGTTGGCTGAAATTCTACCGTGAGTTCAACCCTCGGAGCGGGATATCACAGGCCGGACCGAGCGCCCCTTGGTCGGCACTTTTTGTGCGTAAAAGATACGAATAATGCCCTTCGACTTTTTGGAAGTGGTCTAATAAACACATGAGTGATGATCGAACGACGGTCTTAAGTCCGTACAGTGATATTTGTGTTCATTGTTCGAACATTCAAGGGGATGTCAAGCGGTCCTCCAACGCCAGTTCCCTCGGGGGCAAGATCGCTTGACTTTCCTTAGAGAGTTCGTAGAATGGACTCAAAGATCATCAGGTGGACAGAAAATCGCCGCCTTCTCTGGAGACACCCACTCATGCGCCCCCGCAAATGGACCTTCCCGGTCATGCCCCGTCGTGCGATTTATGCTTCCCTGGGAGCGATCGCGCTAGTGGCTGCCAACGCCAATGCTTCGCCGGCCGACGCGCGCTATCCGGACCGGCCGGTGAAAATCGTCGTGGGCTTCGCCCCGGGCGGAACAAATGACATCCTTGCTCGCGTGCTGTCGACCAAGCTGCAGCAGCGCCTGAAACAATCGTTTGTCGTCGAGAACAAGCCGGGTGCGAACTCAGCCATCGGTACGGACTACGTAGCCAAGGCAGCCCCGGATGGCTACACGTTGCTGGTCTCGTCGAGCGGTGGCCTGACCACGAATCCGGTCACCATGGCAAACCTCGCCTATGACCCGGTCAAGGATTTCGAGCCAATCGCCTTGCTGGGTTCATTTCCGTTGGTGGTGACGGTGAACGCTTCGCTTCCGGTCAAGAACTACGCGGAACTGGTGTCCTACGCGAAATCGAAACCGGACGGCATGCTGAACCATGGCGCTATCTCGTCGTCCTTCCAACTTGCCTCCGAACTGCTCGCCAGCAAATCCGGCATCAAGCTGAACCAGGTCAACTACCGTGGCTCGGGCCCGGCATTGGTGGCCTTGATGGCCGGCGAAGTCGATGTGGAATGCGTGGACAGTGCTGCCGTGCTGCCGCAGATGAAATCCGGAAAGCTGCGCGCTCTCGCCGTCACCACGGCGAAGCGGTCCCCCGCGTGGCCGGGTGTGCCGACGGTGGCCGAGTCCGGCGTTCCCGGATTCGATGTGCCGATCTGGACTGCGCTGATGGCGCCGAAGGGCACGCCCAAGCCGGTTCTTGACAAGCTCCGCAGCAATCTCAAGGAAATCCTCGCCGAGAAGGACACCATCGATCGGTTCGTTGCGCTTGGCATGGAGCCCGGCAATACCGACTCGCAGGCGCTGGCCGACCGCATCAGCTCGGACATCAAGCGGTGGGCCATGGTTGCGAAGACCGCCAATATCAAGCCCCAGTAACAGACTCACTCAGCAGGACCCATAGCATGAACACCATCCCCGTTACCTTGTTGTTCTCCGACGGCGTTACGCATCATCTGCAGGCTGCGAAGGGGGACAAGCTTATTGACGTGGCAGCCGGCGCAGGCCTGACGCTGCTGACGGATTGCTCCAACGGGCAATGCGGCACTTGCGCAGCCAACTGCGTGTCGGGCGTTATGGAGCTCGATGAATACGATCCGAGCGTGCTGCCCGACGATGAGCGAGATGACGGGGCGGTGCTGTGCTGCGTTGCGCGCGTCAATGAGCCGACGGTCGTCGAACTGCCATACGACTCCAGCGAAGCCAGCGCGGAAGAGGCACCTTCGCAGCATGGCCGAGTTCATGCGATCGAACGTGTTGCGGACGAGACCGTGCGGCTTGAGATCGATGTCGACGAGCCGGTTCACTTCCTGCCGGGTCAGTACGTGCGGCTGCTCATTCCGGGACAGACGCAATGGCGTTCCTATTCGATGGCCAACGAAACTGGTCAAACGCGCCTGGTTTTCTTCGTCCGGATCGTGCCGGGGGGAATGTTCTCGAATTGGCTCAGCGCTGAGGCCGTACCCGGCAGCGTGATCGAAGTCAGTGCTCCGCGTGGCAGTTTCTTCCTCCGCAACGATGATCGTCCACGTCTGTTCATCGCCGGCGGCACTGGCCTGGCGCCGTTCCTTGCCATGCTGCGCGCAGTCGGCAAGGGTAGCTACGCGTCTTCCCCCACGCGATTGCTGGTTGGGGTCCGCAGTGGCAATCATTTGTTCGCCATCGAAGAAATCGAAGCGATCAAGCGGGATTTTCCGGCGCTTGAGGTCGCCTATGCCGCAGAGGCAGCGGTTATCCCCGGATGCCACGAAGGATACGCCACCGACCTGATCGGTCAGGTGGAGGTGGACCCGCGTACTCAAGTCTACCTTTGCGGCCCCCCTCCGATGGTGGAGGCTGGACGCGAGGCAATTGCGAAGGCCGGCCTGCGTAAAGGCGACGCCCTCTGCGAACGATTCGCCTGAGTGGAAGGGCGCAACTCATTAACTGCACACAGCGAGAGAAACATGAGCTACAACTCCATGATTGACACCGATCAGGGACTGATCAGCCGGGAGATCTTTTCGGAAAAAGCGGTATTCGACGAAGAACTGGAAAAGGTCTTCACCCGGGCATGGCTGTTCGTCGGACACGAAAGCCAGATCCCGAATCCCGGTGACTACTTCACGTCGCGCATGGGTACGGAGTCGGTCATCCTTGCACGTGACAAGAAGAAGCAGATCCACGTATTCCTCAATTCCTGCCGTCATCGCGGCATGAAAGTTTGCCAGTACGACCATGGCAATACTCAGCTCTTCACCTGCCCGTACCATAGCTGGAGCTATACCACCGAAGGCAAGCTGTTCGGTGTGCCTCAGTTCAAGAACCTCTATGAAGGTTGCCTGCAGAAGGAAGACTGGTCACTGATCGAAGTCGCCAAGCTGCACAACTACAAGGGCACCATCTGGGCGACTTGGGACAAGGATGCGCCGGACTTCCTGACCTATCTGGGCGATGCGCGCACCCACCTGGATCTGGCACTGGACGGCCGTGATGGTAGCGAAGGCGGTTCGGAAGTGCTGATGGGCGTGCACAAGTGGATCATCCCGTGCAATTGGAAATTCGCCGCCGAGAACTTCCTGGGTGACACCTATCACAACGTTAGCCATCGCTCCGTCGACCTGATCGGGATCGGGCCGAGCGCGGAGGCTGGTGTCAAGGGCCGCCGCGACAACGAACTGGAGCATGCCAAGCACGTCTGGGTCAACTTCCCGGCCGGCCACGGTGTGCACAGCGCGATCATGCCGGAGAACACCCCGTTCGTGAACACGTTCCAGAATGACCCGATCGTGGCCGAATACTTCCGTCACTGCCACGAGGAACGTCAGCGCCGGCTTGGCGACAAGGCGCGCCTGGTGCCGTTTGTGGGCACGATCTTCCCGAATGCTTCGTTCCATGGCAAGCAGCCGCGCTCGATCTGCGTGTGGCATCCGCATGGCCCGGAGGCAACCGAGGCATGGCGCTTCTTCCTGGTCGACAAGAGCGCGCCGCAGGAGGTGAAGGACTTCCTGCGCAAGTACTACATGCGCTATTCGGGTCCGGCCGGCATGACCGAGCAGGACGACATGGAGAACTGGAACTACGCCACCGCCGGCAGCCGCGGCGTGATTGCCAAGCGCTATCCCTACAACTACCAGCAATCCATGGGCGCCGTGCAGTCAGGCAGCCCGGTGGCGGGCAATGTCAGCCTGCAGGTGAGTGAGGAAAACCCGCGCCAGTTCTATCGCCGCTGGCGCGATTACATGAACGGCGCCGACTGGGACGTGCTCATGGGTAAGCACGACGCCGCGAAGATTGCCGCGTGAGGCGAGGAGACAGGGCTATGCCAGTGACGATCGTAACCGGCGGCACGTTCGGGCTTGGCACCTCAATTGCCCTGCAGCTTGCCAAGCGCGGCCACAACGTGGTGGCGTTTGGCTTGCGGCAGGCGCAGGTGTCCAGCACTGCAGCGGGCTTTGAGGCATTCGAAGCGGAAGTCGAGCGGCAAGGGCTCGCGGAGCGCCTCGAGATCATGGAGGCCGATGTCTCTCGATCCGATGATGTTGTCAAAGTCGTCGACCGAACGCTCAGCCGCTTCGGGCGCGTTGACGGACTGGTCAACAACGCGGCCATCGGGCCACTCGGCACGGTACTGGATACTGAGGAGGGGCTATTTGACAGCATCTTCGCCGTCAACGTGCGCGGCACTTACCTGATGAGCAAGGCGGTGCTGCCGCACATGATCCGTCAGGGCGGAGGATCAATCGTCAACATCGGGTCCGGCGCCGGATATGGCAAGCCCAATATGGCCGCCTATGCCTCGAGCAAGGGCGCCATCCTGGCGCTGAGCACGGCAATGGCTTACGACCATTTCCACGATCACGTGCGCGTCAATGTCGCGATTCCTGGCGGCGGCGGCATCGTTTCTGGCATGAGCGTAGGGCGCGTCGGCGGGGACGAGGCGTTCTTCAAGAGCCGCAAGGTTGCGGGAACCGTCGCGGGCCGGCCGGCAGATGGCGAGGATCTGGCCAACGCTGTTGCGTTCCTGCTGTCCGACGACGCCGCCACCATCTCGGGAACCGTCGTCGATGTTGGCTGCTTTGCCAATCAGGGCGGCCCGGTTCCGGTGAAACAGTAAATATTGGGAAGATCAAACATGAACGATATTGCGGAAAAAGCCGAGGTGGAAGTGGCGTCTACGCCTGCCATCACGCGGGATGCAAAGTACTACGAACTCAAGCGCGAGATTGAGGAATTCCTCTACGAAGAAGCCGAGTTGCTGGACGAGCGCCGCTTCAAGGAATGGCTCGACACGCTGAGCGATGACCTCGTGTACTTCATGCCGATGACGTACAACGTCAAATTCGGCGAACACGCCACGCGCGAGAAGACTCGCTTCGAGAAGGACATGAGCTGGTTCAACGAAGGCAAGTGGACCCTCACGAAACGCGCCGAGCAGATCCTGACCGGCGTGCACTGGGCCGAGGAGCCGCTGTCCCGTCTCTGTCGCGTGGTCAGCAACGTGCAGGTCACCGGCGTGCGACTCAACGAGGCAGGCCAGGAGGAAGTCTCGGTGCGCAGCAAGTTCGTGATGTACCAGAACCGCTGCGAGTACGAAGAATACTACTTCACCGGCAAGCGTAACGACGTGCTGCGGCGTGAAGGGAACACCTGGAAGCTCGCGCGTCGCGAAATCAGCCTTGGACAGACGGTTCTGCTTGCCAAGAACCTGACCATGTTCTTCTAAGGGGAATGATGATGATCAATTTCATGGAGCTGAAGGCCGGCCAGCACCTTGTTCTGAAGAACAACGTTGTCGCCGAGGTCCTGGACAACATCGGCGATGGTATCTGGGTGCAAGTCCGCTATTTGGAGTCTCCGGAGGATCCTTCGCTCGTAGGCAGTGAAGAGCTTTGCCATTGCGAGGAAGCGGTACGGATCGTCGATCCGGCCTGACCCAATACGTGAAGACTCAGTCGTCACGATGACTAGCGGACGCACTATCGGCCCGCGATTCCTTGACCCGCTGTGGCGGCAAGGAACTGCGGACAGGTAGCAGTCGCAGGAGAGAGATTGTGAATCTGCCATCGTTGGCAATCGGTGTGCCGCCGTACCGGCTGACCGGGACGGTGTATGGTGTTCTCGCCAATGACCGGGCGCTCGTCGAGCGGCTCGGAGACAGCGTGAATCAGCCGCCCTACAAGGCCCCACCAAAAGCGCCGGTCTTGTATCTGAAGCCACGCAATACCCATGCGATGTCGGGCTCCGTCATGGCCATGCCCGAGGACATTGGGCAACTGGCGTTGGGCGCATCGCTCGCGCTGGTGATCGGGCGTGTTGCGTGCCGCGTGACAGAGCAGGACGCGCTCAAGCATGTCAGCGGCGCGACACTGGTCGCCGACATCAAGGTACCGCATGAAAGCTTCTACCGGCCCTCGGTGCGATTTAACGCACGAGATGGATCCTGCTTGATCGGTCCGGCGGTGGTCCCGCTGGAGCAACTGGAGAGCATCGACTCGCTCCAGGTGGCTGTCACCGTCAACGCGGAGTGCATGCCGGTCAGCACGAGGCTGGTCCGTTCCGCTGCCCGCTTGCTTGCGGACGTTACGGAGTTCATGACGCTGTTGCCGGGCGATGTGCTGATGCTTGGTGTACCCGCCAACATGCCGACACTGAAATCCGGTGACCGGTTCACGATCGAGGCTGACGGAATCGGCCGCCTGGAAGGAGCCCTGGCATGAAGACGGCACGCATTGCTTACGGTGGAGCGATCCACAGCGCCACGCCGCATGAAGGCGGTCTGACGCTGGCCGATGGCCGCGTGGTCAGCGAGGCCGACGTGGTGTGGCTGCCGCCCTTTGAAGTCGGAACCATCATCGCCCTGGGCCTGAACTATGCGGATCACGTCAGGGAGCTGTCGAAGGAACTGACCGTCACGGCCAAGGACGAGCCGCTGGTGTTCCTCAAGGGACCGGGCACGCTGATTGGCCACAACGCGCAGACGCGCCGGCCGAAGGACGCCACCTTCATGCACTACGAGTGCGAACTGGCGGTGGTGATCGGCAAGCCGGCCAAGGGCGTGAAGGCCGCAGACGCG
>NZ_SMNY01000028.1:0-163152 GCF_004353535.1 Cupriavidus sp. L7L | reverse complement strand
TGCCGGCGCCGCCTGCGCAACGGCCTGGGCCGCGCCTGCCGCAGCGGAGGTTCCCGCGGCGCGCGCGGTCTTGCCCGCGGCCGGCGCATCGGCAGCATGCAGCCAGATCTCGCCCGGCTGCGGCGGCGATTCACGGGTACGCCGCGGCGGCTGCCACGCGGGCTGGCGCCGCGCCGAAACCGCTTCGAAACTGCGGTGGCGCTGGGGCGGCGCGCTCCAGTTGCCCTGGGCGCCGGTGGCGGCCTCGCGGCGCTCGGCTTCGCGCGGCGCCTGCGGCGTGAAAGTATTGGCGAACGGGTTGGTGAAGGCCGGCGCCGGCTCGTCTGCCGGGGCATCAGGGTCCGCCGCGCGGCGCGGCTTGCGCGCGAACAGGCTGCGCCAGGTTTCGCCGAACACCATCGGTGCCGCCAGCGCCAGCACGCCCAGCATCAGCAGCAAGGCACCGGTCCAGCCGAACAGGTTGCCGAACATGCCGGCAAGCGCGCGTCCCGCGGAACCGCCCGCGCTGGACTCCGGGTCGGACCCGCCGGTGAGCGCCTCCAGGCTGGCGCTGGCACACAGCACCGCCAGCGTACCGAGCCAGGTACGCAGCGAGCCCGGCCCGGCCAGACGGCGATCGCCGGCAAGCCAGCGCCCGGCCATCCGCCAGACCAGCGGCAGCACCCAGAAAGTCGAGAATCCGAACCAGCCCAAACCCATTATCGACATGCCATGTTCAAAACTACGGGCAGCGATTGTAGCGGGTATGGCAGCGGGTCATTGAACCGGAAAGCGCAAATATTCGTAACGCAGCGCGTTTCACCGGCTATATCGCCAATTTCGCTGCGCCATGGCGACAGCCCCACTGCTGGCCGGCGCGCCGATGCCGCGCTACCATGCCCGGATGCGCTCGCCGCGCCCCCCTCCCATGCCGATCCGTTACGCTACCCTGCGCATCCTCGTTGTCGAAGACCACCCGTTCCAGCGGCTCGCCGCCGAGGGACTGCTGCGGCAATTGGGGGTGCAGACGGTGGTGTCGGCGCAGAGCGGCATGCAGGCCGCCGAGTTGCTTGGCCGCCAGCCGTTCGACGCCGTGCTGTGCGACATCGAGATGCCTGGCGGCAATGGCCCGGAACTGATCGCCGAACTGCATCGCCGCGGCGCGCAGGCGTTTGCCGCGGCACCGCCGGTCTGGGTCTGGGTTACCGCGCTGGCGGATGACATCCTGGAATCGAATCGCAGCCTGGCGCACGCCGCGGGCATTGCGCGCGTGCATGCCTTGCGCAAGCCACTCGCGCGCGATGCCGTGGAAGAGGTCCTGGCCGCCGTGCTGGCGCCCGGCCCGGATGACGACGCACGAATGCCCGCCTGCTTGCCCGACGATGCCGAGCTGACCGCCGCGGCGCGCTCGGGCGACGGCCTGCTGGTGATGCTGCAGCCGCAGCACGACCTTGCCAGCGGCCGGCTGGCCGGCGCCGAAGCGCTGGTGCGCTGGCGCCATCCGCGGCACGGACTACTGCGGCCCGATGCCTTTGTCCCGCGCCTGGAAGCGCTGGACGCCGCCCACCTGGTGTTTGAATTCGTCGTGCGCCAGTGCCTGGCGGCACAGCAGCAACTGCAGGCCGCAGGCATCGACATCACGCTGGGCATCAACGCGTCGGCGCAAACCCTGTGCCGGCCGGGCGTGCTGGAACAGCTCGATACGCTGGTGGCGGCCAGCGGCGTGTCGCCGCGCGCATTGACGGTGGAACTGACCGAAGGCTATCCCGTGCCCGACACGGTGGCGCTGTCGGTCGCGCTGAACCGGCTGCGGCTGATGGGCTACGGCGTGGCGATCGACGATTTCGGCATCGGCATCGCCACGCTCAAGCTGCTGGCGGACCTGCCCTTCACCCAGCTCAAGCTGGACCGCTATTTCGTCGCGCAGATCGACGGCCACGGCCAGCGCGAAGCCATTTGCCGCCACATGATCGCAATGGCGCGCGACCTGGGGCTGGAGTGCGTGGCCGAAGGGGTGGAAACGGAATCGCAGCGCGCAGCACTGCGCGCGCTGCGCTGCCCGCTTGGCCAGGGCTACCTGTGGTCGGCGCCCAAGCCCGTCGATGCCTTTATCGCCGAGGCGATCGAGCGCGCGCCGCGGCCCGGCTAGTGCAGGCTAGCGCGGGCTATTGCCCCGCGCGGAACGGGTACTTCGCGAAGATCTGCCCCACGACCTTGTCGATGCGCTGCTGCGCATTGGTCTTGTCGCCGGTATCGACGCTGCCCACCGCCACGCCTTCCCACACCAGCTTCTTCTGGCGGGCATCGACCAGGTCGATATTGAGCGTGCCTTCGGTGTAGGTATAGACGTCGTTGTAGAAGCCGTAGCCGGGCCACGGCGCATAGAGGCCGCCGCGATAGCCGTAATAGCCCATCATCGGCGCCGGCGCCGGGCTGACCTGGACCTTTTCCTGCAACCGCGTGTTGAAGTTGACCAGCAGGTCCGGGGACTGCTGCGCGTAGCGGTAGCCGCGCGCGGTCATCTCGCGCTGTACCGCGCCCTTCAGGTACTGGGTGGTCAGGCTCTCGTATCCCTGTCGGTCGGTGCCCGGATGCTCGACGAAGCCGAAGCTGCGGTAGGCGCTGAAGTCGGCCGAGCGATTGTAGTCGGTCTTGATGTCGGGCGCGCTGGCGCAGCCCGCCACGGTCAGCGCCACCGCCACCAGCGGAAAGGACAACCGGAAGGATTTCACGATACGTCTCCAGAGGCCACGGCCACGCGTTCACCCGGCACCCCTGCCCATCCGCGCGGGGCCGGAACGCCACGGTGCCGCGCGGCGCCAGACCCGCGGAAGCTAGTTGAGCTTCCCGTTGATGCCGCCCACGCTGAACCTGCCGGCGCCCAGCAACGCCACAGCCAGCGCCGCCCCCAGGAACATGCCCTGCAGCTCCAGCGCCCAGCCGCCGGTCTTGGATAGCGCGCCGAATTCGGCGCTGTGCACCAGGAACAGCGCAAACAGCATGTTGATGGCGACGATGATCGCCGCCAGCCGGCTCCACAACCCGATGATCAGCAGGATCGGCGCCACCAGCTCGCCGATATAGACACCATAGGCAACCCAGGCCGGCAACCCCGCATCCGCGACCACCTTCGACACGAAACCGATGCCGGATGCGCCGGTCACCTTGGCGATGCCGTGCATCAGGATCAGCACGCCAAGCACGATGCGCAACAGCGCCTTGCCCAAATCCTGAGAGCCACCCATGGCCATTCTCCTTGCCGAGTTTTTTGGGAACGGTCCGGCTTCCATGCGCCTTTACCCTCACGCGCAGGTGCCGCCCCTGTACCTTAGTGCGAGCCGGCGTGAAGGTAAAGCCGCAATTGCCAGACTTGCCCGTGGCGCGCCGATGACCCGCGCGGCCGAGATCCGTGCGACGTCCGCCCTCTCGCCGATCACACACACGCTCTCGGACGGGGCGCGCGCTAGACCACCCTGTGCATGGCCGGCTGCCTCGGTTCAACCATGCCGACCTTGCGCGCGCACTCGGGCAGGATCTCGCCCAGGAAATCGAGAAAGCGCCGGGTCGCCGGCGTGACGCCCTTGCGCGACGGGAACACCGCGTGCAGCGTGCCGACCGGCATCTCATACTGGGGCAGCAGCAGTTCAAGCTGGCCGCTGTCGATGGCATCGCGGCAGTACATGCGCGGCAGCATGGCCACGCCCACGCCGGCGATCGCGGCCTCGCGCAGCAGCGCGAATTCATCGGTGACCAGGCGCGGGTCGTAGGCGATCTGGATGGTCTCGCCGGGCTGGCAGCGCAGCATCCAGACATGCTTGCCGTCATGCGGGTGCTGGCCCACGCCGGGCATGCCGTCGAGCGCCTGCGGCGTGCGCGGCCGGCCGATGCTGTCGAGCAGCGCGGGGCTGGCCACCAGCATCAGCTGGCTCTCGCCGAAGGTGCGCACGGCCAGGCTCGAGTCTTCCATCACCTCGCGCACACGCAGCGCCAGGTCGAAGCCCTCGGCGATCACGTCGACACGCCGGTTGGTCGCCTCCAGCTCGATCCGCACCGCCGGGTTGGCCCGCATGAAATGCCCGATGGCCGGCGCCAGCAGGATCTGCGCTATCGCCACCGGGCAGCTGACGCGCAGCGTGCCGCCAGGCTGCTCGCGCGCCTGCTCGATCACTTCGCGCGCGGCCTGGGCTTCGTTGAGCATGGCCCGGCAGCGTTCGTAGAACGACTCGCCAAGCGGCGTCACGCGCACCTGCCGTGTGGTCCGGCGCAGCAGCTGCACGCCCAGGTCGCGCTCCAGCTGGGCGATGCGCCGGCTCAGGCGCGACTTGGGGACGCCGGTGGCGCGGCTGGCCGCCGAGAAGCTGCCGTGTTCCACCACCTGCGCGAACAGGGACAGGTCGTTGAGGTCTTGCATGACGGTTTGGCTTGGCGTTGCATCGATAGAACAATCATTTGCATTTTGCCTCACTACCGATACCAATGGCCAGCCAGTATCTTTCCTCCATCGCAACCGCCCCTTCGTGGAGAAAGACATGAACATCCTGCAGATCGATTCCAGCGTCCTCGGCGACAACTCCGTTTCCCGCAACCTGACCGCCAGCGTGGTGGCCGACCTGGTCGCGGCCAACCCTGAAGCGAAGGTCACCGTGCGCGACCTGGACCGGGATGGCCCGGCGCACCTGTCGGGCAACCTGCTGCCGGTTCTGGGCGGTCCCAAGGATGGCCTGAACGCCGTGCAGCAAGCCGAGCTGGAGCGCACCGAGCAGTTCCTGGCCGAATTCCTCGCCGCCGACGTGCTGGTGCTGGGCGTGCCGCAGTACAACTTCGGCATCCCGAGCCAGCTCAAGGCCTGGATCGACCGCATCGCACAGGCAGGCCGCACCTTCAAGTACACCGAGAACGGCCCGGTCGGCCTGGCCGGCGGCAAGCGCGTGATCGTGGTGTCGTCGCGCGGCGGCGTGCGCCAGGATGCAAATTCGCTGGACCTGCACGAAGTCACCGTCGACGTGGTGCTGCGCTTCCTCGGCATCACCGACATTACCTACGTGCGCGCCCACGGCCTGGCCATGGGTCCGGAGTTCCGCGAAGCCGGCCTGGCCAACGCCCGCACCGAAGTCGCGGCGCTGAACGACGCCACCCGGCTGGCCGCCTGAACGGCTTGCTGGAATGGCTGACTGAAGCCAGCGGGCAGCCGCGCGCCGTGTAGGACGGCGCCTGCTCGCCCCGGCAACGGATCGGGTCTATGATGGATCGGGGCGCTACGGCGCCCCGCGTGCCATTGGCGGCACGCTGGCGCAGCCAGCAAGGACGCGCCCGCCGGCCGCCTGCAGTCATCGATCGATCCATTCCGGGAGCCCGCATGACTTCAGCCCTGTTGCCCGCCGCCGCCCTCCATCCTCCGCACGAACCCGCCCTGCTTTCGCAGTATCGCCACGTCCGCGCCAGCACCGAGACGCTGGTGGCCGACTTGTCCGATGCCGATGCCACCGTGCAGTCGATGGACGACGCCAGTCCGGCGAAATGGCACCTGGCGCACACCACCTGGTTCTTCGAGGAATTCGTGCTGGCCGCGCGCATCCCCGACTATGAGCCGGTGGACCCGGACTACCGCTACCTGTTCAACTCCTATTACGAGGCAGTCGGCCCGCGCTATCCGCGCCCGCAGCGCGGCCTGCTGACGCGCCCGTCGCTGGACGAGGTGCTGGCCTACCGCGAGGCCGTGGACGAGTCGATGATGGCGCTGCTCGGCAGCGCCCAGACCGACGCCGAGGCCGCGCTGATCATGCTCGGCCTGCAGCATGAGCAGCAGCACCAGGAACTGCTGCTGACCGACATCCTGCACCTGTTCGCGCAGAATCCGCTGCGGCCGGCCTTTGCGCCGGAACTGCCCGAGCCGGTGATTGCCGACCCGCGCCCGGCGCCCGACTGGATCGGCTTCGACGGCGGCGTGGTCGAGATCGGCCATGGCGGCGAGAGCTTTGCCTTTGACTGCGAGGCGCCGCGCCACAAGGTCTACCTGCAGCCGTTCACGCTGTGCTCGCACCCGGTCAGCAACCGCCAGTGGTTCGAGTTCATCGACGACGGCGGCTACCAAACCGCCGGCCTGTGGCTGTCCGACGGCTGGCGCTGGGTCGGCGAGCAAGGCATCCAGGCGCCGCTGTACTGGGAAGCGCGCGAAGGCACATGGTGGCAGATGACGCTGCGCGGCATGCATCCGGTCGATCCGGACAGCCCGGTCACCCATATCAGCTTCTACGAGGCCGACGCATTCGCGCGCTGGGCCGAGCGCCGGCTGCCGACCGAGGCGGAATGGGAGCACGCCGCGCGCAGCCTGCCGGCCACGGGGAATTTCGTCGAAGGCCGCGCGCTGCGGCCGCTGCCGGACCGGCAGAACACCTCGGGCGTGCTGCGCCAGATGTTCGGCGATGTGTGGGAATGGACCGGCAGCGCCTTCCTGCCCTACCCCGGCTTCCGCCCGAACGCCGGCGCGGTCGGCGAGTACAACGGCAAGTTCATGAGCAGCCAGATGGTGTTGCGCGGCGGGTCGTGCGTCACGCCCGAATCGCATATCCGGGCAACCTACCGCAACTTCTTCTACCCGCACCAGCGCTGGCAGTTCACGGGCGTGCGGCTGGCGGACGACGTCTAGAGGCTGTGCCCGCTGTCAGCGCGCTGTCAGCGCGGCGCCAGCCAGCGCCAGGCCAGCCACGCCAGCACGCCCCACAGCAGCACGATCACCACGGCGGCCGCGCGAATGCGCGGCCGTTGCGCATGGGTGGCCTGCCAGGCCTCGGCGCGGCCGCGGCATTCCTCGGTGACCGCGGGCGGAATCATCCGCAAGGCGAGCCAGATGCCCACCGGCACCAGCACGACATCGTCGAGGTAACCCAGCACCGGGATGAAATCGGGAATCAGGTCGATCGGGCTGAAGGCATAGCCGACCACCAGCACCGCCAGCAGCCGCGCGCCCCGTGGAGTGCCGGGGTGGCGAGTGCAGAACCACAGTGTCAGCAGGCTGGCCTTGAGCCGCCGTGCCCACTGGCGCAGCCGGCCCGGTGCGGCCGGGGCGGGGGTTGCATCCATGCCGGGGCGCGCCTTACCAGCCCTTGGTCTGCGGCGCAGCCGGCGCGGTGGCGGGACGCTGGCCGCCCGGCGTCCCGGTGGGCGCCTTCAGCGGCGGCGCCGGCACGATCGGCGTCTGCGGATACATCTTCTGCCAGCGCGACTTCAGCCCGTTGGCGATCTCGGCCTGGTTGTAGCGCTCGGCAAAGTCGATCACGGTCATGCCCTGCTGGTTCTTCAGGCGCATGTCGGCGCCTTCGTCCAGCAGCAGCTTGACGGTCTCGATATGGCCCGCGCGCGCGGCCATCATCAGTGGCGTGGTGCCGTTGGGCGACTCGGCGTCGATATACGCGGCATGGTCGACCAGGTACTTGACCACGTTGTTGTGGCCATTGGTGGCGGCGTAGTGCAGCGGGGTCCAGCCGGTCTTGTTGATCTCGGCCTCCATCTCGTCGACCATCAGCTTGACCATGTCGAGCTGGCCCTGCAGCGCCGCCATCATCAGCGGGGTCTCCCCGGCGGGGTTGGCCTTGTCGAAATCGATGTCCTTGGCGCGGATCAGCACCGTTGCCACCTTGAGCGACTTCTCGCGCAGCGCCAGCACCAGCGCCGGGTTGCCGCGGCTGTCGACGATATTGGGATCGACGCCCTTGGCCAGCAGCTTCCTGACGGTATTGGCATCGTCGAACTCGACCGCCTTGCGCATGTCGTCGGCCGGCGCGGCCTGCGCCAGCGTGGCCGCCACCAGCACCACGGCGCCGGCGGCACGGCGGACAGACTTCAGGTCAAACATGAGCATTCCTGTCGATGTGCGTGAATAGGTTAAAGAAATTTTCCGTGGTCTGCTCAGCCACCTGCGCCACCGGCACCCCCCTCAGCTGCGCAATGAACTCGCCTACGTGGCGCACCCAGGCCGGCTCGTTGGTCTTGCCGCGGTATGGCACGGGTGCCAGGTAGGGTGAATCGGTCTCGATCAGCATGCGGTCGAGCGGCACCTTGCGCGCGGTCTCCTGCAGGTCGGCGGCGCTTTTGAAGGTGACGATGCCGGAAAACGAGATATGGAAGCCCTGGTCCAGCGCCTGCCGGGCGACGTCCCAGGTCTCGGTAAAGCAGTGCATCACGCCACCCGCTTCGCCCGCGTTCTCTTCGCGCATCAGCCGCAGCGTGTCGTCGGCGGACGAACGGGTATGGATGATCAGCGGCTTGCCGGTCTGGCGCGCGGCACGGATATGGTTGCGGAAGCGTTCGCGCTGCCATTCCATGTCGGCGATGCTGCGGCCGTTAAGGCGGTAGTAGTCCAGCCCGGTCTCGCCGGTGCCGACCACGCGCGGATGCGCCGACAGCTCGACCAGGCGCTCGACGGACGGGTCCTCCCCCTCTTCATAATCGGGATGCACGCCGACCGAGGCATACAGGTTGGGATGCTGCTCGGCCAGCGCCAGCACGCGCGGGAAGTCCTCCAGCGTCACCGAGATGCACAGCGCATGCGTGACCTGGTTGGCGCGCATGTTTTCCAGCAGTTCGGGCAGGCGCGCGGCCAGCTCGGGGAAATCGATATGGCAATGGGAATCGACAAACATGGGAATTCTCTTGTCTTCGGCCGCTCAGGCCGGCTGCCCGCCATCCACGCGGAGGCCGAGGATGATCAGGTCGCGCTCGACGCCGTCGAGCACGGCCACGCGCGGCAGGTCGCCCCAGCGGGTAAAGCCCATCGCGGCGAACAGGCCCAGGCTGGGGGCATTGTGCCCAAAGATGAAGCCGAGCAGCGTATTCACGCCGACCGCGGGCGCATGGTCGATGGCCTGCTGCAGCAAGTACCGGCCCAGCCCCTGGCCCCGGCGCTCGGCGTCCAGGTAGATCGAGACCTCGGCGGTGCCGCCATAGGCCGGGCGGCCATAGAAATCCGAGAAGCTCATCCAGCCGGCCATGCGGCCGTCGGCATCCTCGCACACCCATAGCGGGCGGCGTCCGGGCTGGTGGGCGTCGAACCAGGCCTGGCGCGAGGCCACGGTGACCGGCTCGGTGTCGGCGGTGACCATGCGCGACGGCACGGTGCTGTTATAGATCGCCACGATGCCCGGCAGGTCGCGGGGCTCGGCAATGCGCAGGGAAAAACGGGAAGAATTCATTAACTATCAATGGATTGCGAAGCTATCTTCGCAATCCTCATATGGTTTGCGTGGGGCGCCCGGATTCCAGCATCTTGCCCAGGATCTCCTCCACTGTGCGGCGCAGATTGCGCCCGTTGTCGTCGTCGGGGAAGTGTACGCCGACGCCGGGGGTCTTCATCGGCGTGCCCGCCGGGGTGATCCAGGCCACCTGGCCCGCGATCTGGTACTTCTGCGGCCGGTCCAGCAGGGACAGCACCAGAAACACCTGCTCGCCCAGCCGGAACGGCCGGTTCGACGGCACGAAAATGCCGCCGCGCGCCAGGAATGGCATATAGGCCGCGTACAGCCCGGCCTGATCCTTGATCGACAACGACAGCACGTTGGGACGCGATGCCGCGCCGCTGCCGGTCGGCGCGCCCAGCGGGGCGCCCGGCGGTGCCCCGGTGACTGCAGTGTTCATGGTTGACCCCCTGAATGACGATGCTGCTTGTTACTGCTTGTTGTTATGGTGTTGCCCCGAAACGGCACTGCGTAGCGGCACTGCGTAGGGGCGCTGCCTTATCGGAACAGCTGCCGGTACTCCAGGAATACTGCCTCCATCACCAGCCTTGCCGCCAGCGGATGGTTCTCGCTGCGGCGATGCGCGGTCAGCCGCGTCGCGTAGGCCTGCAGCCGGTGCGCGTCGGTGGCCCCGGCGCAGCGCGCCAGCGCGGCGTGCTCCTTGGGGAAGTAGCGCGGCGCGGTGCCGCCGGCGCCATCCAGCCGCAGCTTCAGCAGATCGTACGTCCAGCGCTGCAGGATGCCAAGCACGGCGGGCACCGGCAGCTTTTGCAGTTGTTCGGCGGCTGCAGAGGCGTCGAACGCGGCGCCCGCGCCCAGCTGGCTGACCAGCAGGCGTTGCAGCGGCTGCTCCTCGGCCTCGGCCGCGTGCAGCGCGGTCAGCGGCGAACCGCCGGCCTGCGCCAGCTGGGCCTCGGCATCGGCAACCCCCTGGCCCTGCAGCCACGCGAGCGCGGCCTCCGGCGTCGGGCGTTGGGCCGAGAACTGGCGGCAGCGCGACAGGATGGTCGGCAGGATACGGTCGAGCCGGTCGGTCACCAGCAGGAATACGGTCGACGGGGGCGGTTCCTCCAGTGTCTTCAGCAGCGCGTTGGCGCCCTCGGTCTGCAACGCATCGAGCGGATACACGACCACCACGCGCAGGCCTGCGCGGTGCGTGCCGACGCCCACCGCCTCGATCAGCGCGCGCACCTGCTCCATGCGGATGATCTTGCTCGGCGCCTTTTTCTTGCCGCCTTCGTCGGTATCAGGCTCGGCCGAGGCATCCAGCGCCTCGGGGCGCACCACGGTGAAATCAGGGTGATTGCCCTGGCTGAACCAGTGGCACGCGGAACACTGGCCGCAGGGCTGGCCGTCGGGCCGCGGCGCTTCGCAAAGCAGGCCTTGCGCGAAATGCAGCGCCAGGTCGCGCTTGCCGATGCCTTGCTGGCCATGGATCAGCAAGGCATGCGGGAGCCGTTCGCGCAGGATGCCGAGCCGTTGCCAGTCTTCCTTCTGCCAGGGATAGAGCATGTGAATCAGGGAGTATAGTGCCGTCAGATCAAAGGGTTGCGATAATCTGATCGAGTTCTTCTCGAATTGCGTCGATGCTGCGCGTGGCGTCGATCACGCGGAAGCGCCCCGGTGCCGCCGCGGCCCGGCGCAGGTATTCGTCGCGGGTGCGCTGGAAGAACGCACGCGATTCCGCCTCGAACTTGTCCGGCGCCCGGGCTCCGGCCAGCCGCTCGCTGGCGGTTTCCAGCGGCACGTCGAATAGCAGCGTCAGGTCCGGCTGCAGGCCGTCCTGCACCCAGTCTTCCAGCACTTCGAGCCGCTGCGTCGGCAGGCCCCTGCCCCCGCCCTGGTAGGCAAAGGTGGCATCCGTGAAGCGGTCGGAGATCACCCATTCGCCACGTGCCAGCGCGGGGTCGATGACCTCGGCGATATGCTCGCGGCGCGCCGCGAACATCAGCAGCGCCTCGGTCTCGAGGTGCATTTTCCGGTGCAGCAGCAGCTGGCGCAGGTCTTCGCCCAGCGGCGTGCCGCCCGGCTCGCGGGTGGTGACCACGGCGGGAATGCCGGCGCGCGCTCGCAGCCGTGCCGCCACCCAGTCGATATGGGTGCTCTTGCCGGCGCCGTCGATGCCTTCGAAAGTGATGAATTTTCCGCGCATGGAATGCCTATTTGCCGCGCTGGTACTTGTCGACCGCGCGGTTGTGTTCGGGTAGCGAGTTGGAGAAATGGCTGCTGCCGTCGCCGCGGGCGACGAAGTACAGCGCATCGGACGGCGCCGGTGCGGTGGCCGCCGCCAGCGAGGCCAGGCCCGGCAGCGCGATCGGCGTGGGCGGCAGGCCGGTGCGGGTGTACGTATTGTACGGGGTGTCGGCCTGCAGGTCGCGCTTGCGCAGGTCTCCGTCGAAGGCCTGGCCCAGGCCGTAGATCACGGTCGGGTCGGTCTGCAGCATCATGTTCTTGCGCAGCCGGTTGATGAACACCGCGGCGATCATCGGGCGCTCCGACGCCTGCCCGGTCTCCTTCTCCACGATCGACGCCATCACCAGCGCCTCGTACGGGGACTTGTACGGCAGGTCGGGCGCGCGTGCGTTCCAGGCTTCATTGAGCCGGCGCTGCATGGCGCGATAGGCGTGCTTGTACAGGTCGATATCGCTGCTGCCGCGCGCGAACAGGTAGGTGTCCGGGAAGAACAGCCCCTCGGGCGAGGCCTCGGCGGCGCCGATTGCCTTCATCAGCTCCGCGTCGGACATGTCGCGCGTATCGTGGCTCAGCGCCGGGCTGGCATCGACCGCCGCGCGCATCTTGCGGAACTCCCAGCCCTCGATCACGGTAACCACGTAGTGCGTGACATCGCCGCGCACCAGCTTGCCCATCACCGACAGCGGCGTGGCGCCGGTCTCGAATTCATAGCCGCCGGCCTTCAGGTCGGCCCCGTGGCCGGTCAGGCGCACCAGCAGCGTGAACAGCCGCGGGTCCATGCCGACGCCGCCGCGCTGGATCTGGCGGCCGACGCTGGCTACGCCCGAATTGGGCTTGATCACCACTTCGACCGGCGAACGGTTCAGCGCCAGCGGGTGATTGGCCCACCACGCAAAGCCGCCGGCTGCCGCCAGCGCGAGTACCAGGAACGCCAGGCCCAGGCGAAGGAAAAAACGTTTCATGTATCAGGATCGGGGTGAGACTGCGGCGCATCGGCCGAAAATCTCGTAGCCCCATATAATAACCGGCAGCCTCGCACCGACCATGCGCGGCGGCTCCGGCGCCTCTTGCGCACCTGGCCGCGCGCGCCGCCACCGGTGCCTTTCCAACCCGATCTGTCTCGGACGATCGCCACGATTTCGCAATGCCAGTGATGAATGCCCAAGCCCCGGAACTCGCCGCCAGCCTCGAATCCTTGCAGGCAAGCGGAATCGTCTGTGCCCCCGCCGGGCTCGGACTGATCCGCGTGGCCGGCGACGATGCCGCCAGCTTCCTGCACACCCAGCTCACCAATGCGGTCGAGGACCTGACGCCGGGCTCCGCGCGCCTGGCCGGCTACTGTTCGCCCAAGGGTCGCCTGCTCGCCACCTTTCTGATGTGGCGCGATGCTGAAGGCATCGTGCTGCAGCTGTCGGCCGATATCCAGGCCGCGGTGCAGAAGCGGCTGTCGATGTTCGTGCTGCGCTCCAAGGCAAAACTGGCCGATATCACGCCCGCCAGCGGCATCGTCGGCGTCGCCGGTGCCGGTGCCGCCGATGCGTTGGCGGCCGCGAACCTGCCGGCGCCGGAAGCGGCCTTTGCCGTTGCCGAGGCCGACGGCGTTGCCGTGATCCGCCTGCCGGACGCCGCCGGGCAGCCGCGCTGGCAACTGTTGCTGCCCGCCGGGCGCGCCGAGGCCGTGCGCGCGGCGCTGGCCGGCAAGCTGCAGGACGCGCCGCCGGCGCTGTGGGACTGGCTGGAAGTGCAGTCCGGCCTGCCCCGCATCGTCGCCGCGACGCAGGAACAGTTCGTGCCGCAGATGATCAATTTCGAGCTGGTCGGCGGCGTAAATTTCCGCAAGGGCTGCTACCCCGGCCAGGAAATCGTGGCGCGCAGCCAGTACCGCGGCACGCTCAAGCGCCGCATGTGGCTGGTGCAGGGCGATGGCGAGGTGCCGGCGCCTGCGGCGGAGATCTACCGGCCGGAAGACCCCGGCCAGCCGTGCGGCATGATCGTCAACGCCGCGCCCGCGCCGCAGGGCGGCTGGGCCGGGCTGGCCGAGCTGAAGATCGACGCCGCCGGCAGCGCGCTGCGGCTGGGCAGCGCCGAAGGCCCTGCGCTGGCGACCGCCACCCTGCCCTACGAGGTGCCGCTGGGCGAAGCGGCCCAGGCGGCGGGCTGACATTTCGGAACCGGGACCCTGCCATGAGCGACCACCTGTTCGTCTATTTCCGCGTGCCCGAGGCCGTTGCCGCCGAAGCGCTGCCGCTCTGGCACCGCTGGATGGAGACGGTTGCCGAGGCGACCGGAATTGGTGGTACGCTGATGCGCAGGCCCGAGACCCGAGCCGGCGTGCAGACCTGGATGGAATGCTACGCCGACGTGCCGCCCGCCTTCGATGTCACGCTGGCCGGCCTGTGGCGCCAGAGCGGGCTGGACCAGTGGGTGGACGGCGAGCGGCAGGCCGAACACTTTATCGACCTGGACGTGCTGTAGCGTCCCGGAACCGCAGAAACGCGAAGTACGCCGGAACGCCCGCGCCCCCAGCGTCCCCGGCGGCAAAGGAAGCCGAACGATGTGCCTGATCCTGGTTGCCTGGCAATCCCACCCGGACTATGCCCTGGTCGTTGCCGGCAACCGCGATGAATTCTATGTCCGCCCCGCGGCGGCCGTGCACTGGTGGCAGGATGCGCCTCAGGTGCTGGCCGGACGCGACCTGGCGGAAGTGATCGGCGAGCCCGGCACCTGGATGGGCGTCAACGCCGACGGGCGTTTTGCCGCGCTGACCAATTACCGCGCCCCTTCCGAGAAACGCACCGACGCGCGCTCGCGCGGCGAGCTGGTGGCCGGCTTCCTGCGCGGCCATGACGCGCCGTTCGATTATCTCGACGGGCTGGCCGGCGAGGATGGCTGCTACAACGGCTTCAACCTGCTTGCCTGCGACCTGCGCGAACTCTGGTGGTACAGCAACCGCTCGGCCACGCGCCAGCCGCAGAAGCTGCGCCCGGGGCTGTACGGGTTGTCCAATGCACTGCTCGACACCCCCTGGCCCAAGGTGCGCAGCCGCGTGGGCGCGCTTGCCGAGGTGCTGGCGGCCGACAGCGGGCGCGCCGATGCCAGCGCCGAGCCCTACCTGCAGATGCTGGCCGACGAGCGCCAGGCGGCGGATTTCGAGCTGCCCTCCACCGGCGTCGCGCCGGAGTGGGAGAAGCTGCTGTCATCGGCATTTATCCGCTCGGCGTCATACGGCACCCGCGCCAGCACGGTGCTGCGCGTGCGGCACGATGGCCGCTTCGACCTGAGCGAACGCAGCTTCGACGCCAGTGGCCGCATCGGCGAGGTGTCCTACCACGGCAAGCTGAACCTGCCGCGCGATACGGGCATCGTGCAGGCGCCGCGGTAATGGCGGCAGCGGGCGCTCAGCCCGCCAGCCGCTTGCGCATCTCGATATGCGGGATGCCGGCCTCTTCGAACTCCTCCCCCGACTGGGCAAACCCCGCGCGCAGGTAAAACGGCGCGGCATGGGTCTGGGCATTGAGCACCAGTTCCGGGTAGCCGAGTTGCGCGGCCTTCTCCATCAGCGCCCGCAGCACCTGCGCGCCGACGCCGGTGCCGCGCGCCGCCTTCAGCACGGCCATGCGGCCGATATGTCCGTCGGGCAGCAGCCGGCCCGTGGCCACCGGGGTGCCATCCCCGGCCAGCGCCAGCGCGTGCCAGCTGGGCTCGTCCCATTCGTCCCATTCCAGTTCCACCGGCACGTTTTGCTCTTCGACAAACACGGTGTAGCGGATGGCGCGGGCACGTTCGCGCGCTTCGGACCAGGGGCAGATCAGGACGGTGACTGGCATGGCGGTTGGGTCTGGCTTGGGTAGCAATAGGTGTCCCGGCCTTCCAGGCTCGGGCGGGCGCCCATGATACGCCAGCCCGGGGCAGGCGGCGAAGCACCAAAGTGGAGCATTGGTAACTACCAACGCACCATCCTAGGGTTTTCCCGGGATCGCATCGTCCTAGCAAATTTGTATGATGACCTGATTACCGAATAACCCGGCGAATCCGCATGTTCCAGAAAGTCCCTGCCCGAGCGCTGACCGACAACGTCGCCGAACAGCTGCTGGACAAGATCCAGAGCGGCGCCTTTGCCCGCGGCGACAAGCTGCCCACCGAGGCGGTGCTGTCCGAAGAGTTCGGCGTCAGCCGCACCGTGGTGCGCGAGGCGATTTCCCGGCTGAAGTACGAAGGCGTCGTCGAATCGCGCCAGGGCAGCGGCGTGTTCGTGACGCTGCAGGCCGGCATCCGGCCGCTGCGCATCGACTACACCGACACCGGCACGCTGGAATCGGTGCTGCAGATCGTCGAGCTGCGCCGCGCGATCGAAGCCGAGGTGGCCGCGCAGGCCGCGCGCCGCCGCACCGACGCATCGATGGCCGCCATCGATGCCGCGCTGGCCCGCATCGACGAGGAAGTCGGGCAAGGCGGCGACGGCGTGGCCGCGGACGTGGCCTTCCATCGCGCCATCGCCGGCGCCACCGGCAACCCCTACTTCCTGAAGACACTGGAATTCCTCAGCCAGTACCTCGAAGCGGCCACCCGCGTAACCCGGACCAACGAGGCACGCCGCGCCGACTTCTCGCGCCAGGTGCGCGAGGAACACCAGGCCATCGTCGCGGCGATCCGCGCCGGCGACCCGCTGGCCGCGCGCAATGCCGCGCAGAACCACATGTACAACGCCGCCCGCCGGCTGGCCCAGCTGGGTGCCGACGAGAACGGCACCGGTGACGACGAAGCCGCCGGCACGCGGGGCGCGTCGAACTGACGCCAGCCGCACCTTTCAAGCTTTCCCCGTATCAGATTCAGGAGTCCTCTATGTCCAGGAATATCGGCGTCATCGGCCTTGGTGCCATGGGCTTTGGTGTCGCGCAGTCGCTGCTGCGTGCCGGTTTCAAGGTGCACGCCTGCGACCTGCGTCCCGAAGTACTGCAGCGCTTTGCCGATGAAGGCGGCGTGCCGTGCGCGTCGCCCGCCGAGCTGGGCAGCCGCTGCGACGTGGTGCTGACGCTGGTCGTCAACGCGCAGCAGACCGAGGCCGTGCTGTTCGGCGCCAACGGCGCCGTGGCCGAGATGCAGCCGGGCAAGCTGGTGATCGCCAGCGCCACGGTGCCGCCGGGCTTTGCCGAGACGCTGGGACAGCGCCTCGCCGAAAAGGGCCTGCTGATGCTTGACGCGCCGGTCTCCGGCGGTGCCGCGCGCGCCGCCAGCGGCGAGATGACCATGATGACCTCGGGCCCCGCCGAAGCCTACGCGCTGGCAGAGGACGTGCTGGCCGCCATCGCCGGCAAGGTATACCGCCTGGGCGCCGCCCACGGCGCGGGCTCCAAGGTCAAGATCATCAACCAGTTGCTGGCCGGCGTGCATATCGCCGCCGCGGCCGAGGCGATGGCGCTTGGCATGCGCGAAGGCGTGGACCCGGACGCGCTCTATGACGTGATCACGCACAGCGCCGGCAATTCGTGGATGTTCGAGAACCGCGTGCCGCATATCCTGAAGGGCGACTACACGCCGCTGTCGGCGGTCGACATCTTCGTCAAGGACCTGGGCATGGTGCTCGACACCGCGCGCACCAGCAAATTCCCGCTGCCGCTGTCGGCCGCCGCGCACCAGATGTTCATGATGGCCTCCACCGCCGGCCACGGCGGCGAAGACGATTCGGCCGTGATCAAGATCTTCCCGGGCATCGAACTGCCGGGCACGGCCGAATAAGGAGCACCAACGATGACCGCGCTCCTTGGCTGTATCGCCGACGACTTTACCGGCGCCACCGACCTCGCCAACACGCTGGTGCGCAATGGCATGCGCACCGTGCAGACCATCGGCGTGCCTGAATCCGTGGCCGATACCGGCGCGGCCGATGCGCTGGTGGTCGCGCTGAAATCGCGCACCATCCCCGCCGCCGAGGCCGTGGCGCAGTCGCTGGCCGCGCTGGAATGGCTGCGCGCGCAGGGCTGCCGCCAGTTCGTGTTCAAGTACTGCTCGACCTTCGATTCGACCGATGCCGGCAATATCGGCCCGGTCGCCGAAGCGCTGCTGAACGCGCTGGACAGCGATTTCACCATCGCCTGCCCCGCCTTCCCCGAGAACGGCCGCACCATCTTCCGCGGCCACCTGTTCGTGGGCGATGCGCTGCTCAACGAATCGGGCATGGAGCACCACCCGCTGACGCCGATGACCGATGCCAGCCTGGTGCGCGTGCTGCAGCGCCAAAGCCAGAGCAAGGTCGGCCTGCTGCGCTATGACGCGGTCGCGCGCGGCGCGCAGGCCACGGCCGACCGCATCGCGTCGCTGCGCCACGACGGCGTGCGGCTGGCGGTCGCCGATGCGGTGTCTGACGCCGACCTGCTCACGCTGGGCGAAGCCTGCGCCGGCCTGCCGCTGATCACCGGCGGCTCCGGCATCGCGCTGGGCCTGCCCGGGAATTTCCGCCGCGCCGGCCTGCTGCCGCAGCGTGGCGATGCCGACGCGGTCCCGGCCGTCGACGGCCCGGGCGTGGTGCTGGCCGGCAGCGCCTCGCGCGCGACCAACGGGCAAGTGGCCCGCTGGCTGGAGCAAGGCCGCCCGGCGCTGCGCATCGACCCGCTCGCGCTGGCGCGCGGCGAAGCCGTGGCCGACGCCGCGCTGGACTTCGCCGCCTCGCACGACGAGCCGGTGCTGGTCTACGCCACTTCCAGCCCCGACGAGGTCAAGGCCGTGCAGGCCGAACTGGGCGTCGAGCGCGCCGGCCACCTGGTCGAGCAATGCCTGGCCACCGTCGCGGCCGGCCTGCTCGCACGCGGCACGCGCCGCTTTGTCGTCGCCGGCGGCGAGACCTCCGGCGCCGTGGTGCAGGCGCTGAACGTCCGCGCGCTGCGCATTGGCACGCAGATCGCACCCGGCGTGCCGGCCACGGTCACGCTCGGCGCCACGCCGCTGGCCCTGGCGCTCAAGTCGGGCAATTTCGGCGGCCCGGACTTCTTTGACGAAGCGCTGCGCCAGCTCGGAGGCCAATGATGAGCACCGAAAGCAAGCTGCGCGAAGAGATCTGCCGCATCGGCGCCAGCCTCTACCAGCGCGGCTATACCGTCGGCTCGGCCGGCAACATCAGCGCGCGGCTGGACGATGGCTGGCTGATCACCCCGACCGACGCCTGCCTGGGCATGATGGATCCGGCCGCGGTAGCCAAGGTCGCCGCCGACGGCACCTGGGTGTCGGGCGACAAGCCGTCCAAGACGCTCACGCTGCATCGCGCGATCTACGACAATAACCCCGGGGCGCACGCCGTGGTGCACACGCACTCGACGCACCTCGTGGCCCTGACGCTGGCCGGTGCCTGGCAACCGGACGACGTACTGCCGCCGCTCACGCCGTATTACGTGATGAAGGTCGGCCATATCCCGCTGATTCCCTATCACCGGCCCGGCGATCCCGCGGTCGCCGCGCGCGTGGCCACGCTGGCCGCGCAGGTGCGCGGCGTGCTGCTGAAGCGCCTCGGTCCGGTGGTGTGGGAGTCCAGCGTCTCGCGCGCCGCGTTCGCGCTGGAAGAACTGGAGGAGACCGCCAAGCTATGGATGATGATGAAAGACACGCCGGGCTTCGCCGCCCGCGCGGCGCTGCCTGACGGCGCACTGGCTGAATTGCGTGACGCCTTCCAGGCGCGCTGGTAGCACGGCCACCCGTTTTTCCGACTGACACGGCCATACGGATCTGACCGGCGCGGTTGCCTTGCGGCCACCGTGCGGGACACGCGCATGCCTGCAATTCGCGCGGCCGCCACCCATTACTAGACCAGACTGACTCTACCCGGAGACCACCAATGCCATCCAACCAACCGGCGGCCAGCGTGCCAGCCTTCGACAGCCTGGGCGGCAACGCCCGGCTCGACACCGACACCCAGATCGAGAAACGCGCCTACAACAAGGTGTTCTGGCGCATCATGCCGTTCCTGATGCTGTGCTACGTGGTCGCCTACCTCGACCGCGTCAACGTCGGCTTCGCCAAGCTGCAGATGGGCCAGGACCTGGCCTTTTCCGAGACCGTGTTCGGCCTGGGCGCCGGCCTGTTCTTCATCGGCTACTTCCTGTTCGAAGTGCCCAGCAACCTGCTGATGCACAAGATCGGCGCGCGCATCTGGATCGCGCGCATCATGATCACGTGGGGCATCATCTCGGCGCTGTTCGTGTTCGTGCAGACGCCGACCCAGTTCTACGTGATGCGCTTCCTGCTCGGCCTGGCCGAGGCGGGCTTCTACCCCGGCGTGATCCTGTACCTGACCTACTGGTACCCGGCCAACCGCCGCGCCAAGATGATCGCGCTGTTCATGTCGGGCATCCCGGTCGCCGGCATGTTCGGCAACCCGCTGTCGGGCTGGATCATGGACGCCTTCAACGGCACGCATGGCATGAGCGGCTGGCAATGGATGTTCCTGCTGGAAGCCCTGCCCGCGCTGGTCATCGGCGTGGTGACGATCTTCGTGCTGCGCGACGGCATCGACAAGGCCCCGTGGCTCAGCGCCGATGAAAAGCGCGTGCTCAAGCGCAATGTCGAGGAAGACCAGCAGAAGGCCGGCGCCGCCGCGGGCCAGGCGCACGGGCATTCGCTGGGCGCCGTGTTCAGCGACCGCCGCGTGTGGTGGATGTGCCTGATCTACTTCTGCTTCGTCACCGGCCAGTACGCGCTGACGTTCTGGATGCCCACGCTGGTCAAGGCCAGCGGCGTCACCGGCAACCTGAAGATCGGCCTGCTGTCGGCGATCCCGTTCATCTGCGCCATCGTCGTCATGAACATCCTCGGCCACAGCGCCGACGCGCGCCAGGAACGCCGCTGGCACCTGATCGTGCCGGCGCTGATGGGTGCCGCGGGCTTTGCCATTGCCGCCTCGTTCACCAACAATACGACCGTGTCCATCGCCGCGCTGTCGCTGGCCGCCGCCGGGGTGCTGACCTGCGCGCCGCTGTTCTGGTCGCTGCCCACCGCGTTCCTGTCCGGCATTGCCGCCGCCTCCGGCATCGCCGTGGTGAACTCGGTCGGCAACCTGGCCGGCTTCGTGTCGCCGTACATGGTCGGCGCGCTCAAGGACCTGACGCACAGCACGCAGCTGCCGATGTACGTGCTGTCCGCGATCCTGGTGGTTGGCGCCGTGCTGGTGTGGTTGACGCCGGCTAAACTGGTCAATCGCTGAAATCCGGCCGGGCCGGTCGCGCTGGCCGCGACCGGCCCGGCTTCGTCCTACGCTCTGGAGTTCCCATGCCGCGCTTCGCCGCAAATCTCTCGATGATGTACAACGAGCACGCTTTCCTGGATCGCTTCGCCGCTGCGGCGGCGGACGGCTTCCAGGCGGTGGAGTACCTGTTCCCGTACGAGCACCCCGCCGCCGAGCTGCGCGCACGCCTCGACGCGAACGGCCTCACCCAGGCGCTGTTCAACGCCCCGCCGGGTGACTGGGCAGCGGGCGAGCGTGGACTGGCCTCGCTGCCGGGGCGCGAGGCGGAATTCCGCGACGCCCTCGGCCGCGCGCTGGAATACGCCGGCGTGATCGGCAATGACCGCGTGCACGTGATGGCGGGCCTGGTGCCGGCCGATGCCGACCGCGCGCGCTACCGCGCCACCTACCTGGAAAACGTCGCTTTTGCCGCGAAGGCGGCTGCCGCGCAGGGTGTGACCATCGTGCTGGAGCCGATCAACACGCGCGACATGCCGGGCTATTTCCTGAACCGCCAGGACGACGCGCAGGCGATCTGCAAGGAAGTCGGCGCGGCCAACCTGAAGGTGCAGTTCGACTGCTACCACTGCCAGATCGTCGAGGGCGATATCGCGATGAAGCTCAGGCGCGACATGGCCGGCATCGGCCATATCCAGATCGCCGGCGTGCCCGAGCGCCATGAGCCGGACCTGGGCGAGCTGAACTACCCGTACCTGTTCGACCTGATCGACTCGCTCGGCTACAAGGGCTGGATCGGTTGCGAATACCGTCCGCGTGCCGGCACGTCCGAAGGACTGGGCTGGCTCAAGCCCTACCTCGGCCGCTGATTACAGAACAACCACAGATCTCTTGCCATGAACATACTGATTACCGGCGGCGCCGGCTTCCTCGGCCTGCAACTCGCCCGCCTGCTGCTGCAACGCGGCACCCTGAACCTGGACGGCCAGGCCGTCGCCTTCGACCGCCTGACGCTGCTCGACGTGGTCGCGCCGCAAGGTCTTGACGATGCGCGCGTGCGCGTGGTGACCGGCGACCTGTCCGACCCGGCGGTGCTGCGCCAGGCCATCGACCAGGACACCGGCGCGGTGTTCCACCTGGCGGCCGTGGTCAGCGGCCAGGCCGAGGCGGATTTCGAACTGGGCATGCGCGTCAACCTCGACGCCTCGCGCGCGCTGCTCGAAACCTGCCGCGAGCTGGGCCACAAGCCGCGCGTGCTGTTCACCAGCTCCGTCGCGGTCTATGGCGGCGAGCTGCCGGCGGTGGTGCAGGACGACACCGCACTGAACCCGCAATCGTCGTACGGCGTGCAAAAGGCGATCGGCGAACTGCTGCTGTCCGACTACAGCCGCCGCGGCTTCGTCGACGGCCGCGTGCTGCGCCTGCCGACCATCAGCGTGCGCCCGGGCAAGCCCAATGCGGCGGCCTCGTCGTTTGCCAGCGGCATCATCCGCGAGCCGCTGTCCGGCGTGGCAGCGAACTGCCCGGTGGCGCCGGAGACCAAACTGTGGCTGCTGTCGCCGCGCGCGGCGGTGGCCGCGCTGATCAATGGCATCGAACTGGCCGGCGAACGGCTGGGCAACCGCCGCGTGATCAACCTGCCGGGGCTGTCGGTGACGGCCGCGGGCATGGTCGATGCGCTGCGCCGCGTGGCCGGCGATGCGGTGGCGGATCGGGTGACCTGGGAACGCGAAGAGCGCGTCGAGAAGATCGTCGGCACCTGGCCGGCGGCATGGAATGCGGAACGGGCCTTGTCGCTGGGATTCGAGAGCGATGCCAGCTTTGATGCAGTGATCCGGGCTTATATGGAAGATGCGGGTGTGGGCAAGTAAAAATTTGCCGCCTTCGCTATGACGACGGCCTCCTCAGCTACTGAGAGCCTGTTCCCTCTCCCGCTAGCGGGAGAGGGGAGCAAACATGCGGGATTCAAGGCTCAGTGGCACGCCATCACCCCGCCGGCTTCACCACTTCATACCCCTCGATAATCTCCCGCACCACCCCCGGGATCGCCGCCGACTTCTGCGTCGCCGGATCCGCGCACACATAGACGATTTCACCGGTGATCAGGTGCTCGTCGCCCCGGTACATCTCCACCCGGAACAACATGCTGGATCGCCCCAGCCGCGCCATGCGCCCGCGCAGTTCCAGCTCGTCGTCAAAGCGCGCCGATGCGTGATACTCCAGCGTGGACTTGACCACAAAGATATCGACGCCATGCGCGTGCAATACGTCCTCGGGATAGCGGATCCCCAGCGCGCGCCAGTACTCCGTCACGCAGATATCGCAATAGGTCAGGTAATGCGCATTGAAGACGATCGATTGCGGATCGACTTCGGACCAGCGCACGCGCAGCGGGATGGTGTGGCGGAACTCCTCTTTGGCCATTGACGTGGTCTCCCTGTTTGTTTGTCGGAGCAATGCAAAGCATCAGGCCGCCGCCCCGCCGGCACGGGTCCGGCAGGCGCGGCGGCCTGGTTGAACGCAACTGGTGCTGGCTTACTGCGGCTTGGCCAGGCCCAGCTTCTCGATGATCGCCTTTTCCTTCTTGACGGTTTCGGCGGCGAACTGCGCGTACTGCTGGCTGTTCATGTAGAACGGCTCCATGTCGAACTTGGCCAGCGATTCGCGGTAGTTGGGCATTTCCATCGCCTTCTTGAAGGCGTCATGCAGCTTCTGCACGATCTTCGGATCCGTGCCCTTGGGCGCGACCAGGCCGAACGGCGAGGTCTGCACGATGCCCATGCCCAGTTCCTTCAGCGTCGGCACGTTGGGGAAGCGCGCCGAGCGCTTCTCGCCCCAGGTCGACAGCAGGCGCAGCTTGCCCTGCTCCACGTACGGAGCCCACGCCGGCGTGTCGGCCACCGACATCACATGGCCGCCCAGCAGCGCCTGCATCGATTCCGCATTGCCCTTGTATGGGATATGCGAGAACTGCACGCCCTGCTTCAGCGCCAGTTCTTCCATGGTCAGGTGCAGCGTGGTCATGCTGCCCGGCGACCCATAGGTGAGCTTGCCCGGATTGGCCTTGGCGTAGGCGACGTAATCCTGCATGGTCTTGATCGGCGAATCGGCCGGCACCACCAGGCCGAACGAATAGCCGGCCAGGTTGATGATGTAGCTCAGGTCCTTGACCGGGTCCCAGTTGATCTTGGTGGTGTACGGCAGGCGGTAGACCGGCATGGCGACCTGCGCCAGCGTGTAGCCGTCGGGCGCGGTGGTCTGCATCAGCTGCGCGGGCAGCACGCCGCCAGCGCCGGGCTTGTTCTCGACGATCACCGGCTGGCCCAGGATCTTGGAGGCGTTGTCGGCCAGGACGCGGAACGGGATGTCGGTGGAGCCGCCGGCGGTATAGCCGATCACCAGGCGGATCGGGCGCTGCGGGAACTTGTCGGCCTGTGCCTGGGCAGGCATGGCGGACAGGCCGATGGCTGCGGTAGCGGCGGCGAGGCCCGCGCGGGCGATAAATTGGCGGCGTTGCATTTGACTAGGTCTCCTTGTGCTGCAAGTCACTGCTGAAAAGTTCGGTGCTGCGTTGTTATCAGGATTGGCCGAACGCGGCGCGCAGCGCAGCGACGGCATCGGCATGCGCCTGCGCCACCGCCGGCACGAACCGGCCCAGCTTGAAGAAATCATGGATCATGCCGGGGTAGTTCGCCAGCGTGGCCGGCACGCCGGCGGCGCGCAGCTTGGCCGCGTAGGCGACGCCTTCGTCATGCAGCGGGTCGTAGCCCGCCACCGCGACCCACGCCGGGCACACATTGCGCACGTCGGCGCCGTCGCCGCCACCGTCCAGCGGGGCGAAGCGCCAGTCGTCGCGGCTGGCGTCCTGGTCCAGGTACTGCGCGAAGAACCAGCGGATCATTTCAGCGGTCAGCAGGTACCCCTCGGCCAGTGCACGGTGCGACGGCGTGTCCTGGCGCGCGCAGGTGCCGGGGTACAACAGCATCTGCAGCACGGGCGCGAACCCGGCGTTGCGCGCCTCTACCGCGCTGGCCGCGGCCAGCGTGCCGCCGGCGCTGTCGCCGCCCAGCGCGATGCGGGCGGGGTCGGCGCCCAGCCGCCCGGCCTCGGCAAAGATCCAGTGCAGCGCGTCGAACGCGTCGTTGACCGCGGCTGGAAAGCGCCATTCTGGCCCGAGGCGGTAATCCACCGACAGCACCATGCAATCGGCCTCGCCGCACAGCAGCCGGCACAGCGCATCATGCGAATTGACGCTGCCGACCGTAAAGCCGCCGCCGTGGTAGTACACCAGCAGTGGCAGCGGCTCGGCCCAGCTGGCCTCGCGCGGCGTGTACAGCCGCGCCGGGATGGCATGGCCGTCACGCGCGGGCACGTGCAGGTCTTCGGTTGCGTGCACGGCGGGCGGGCTGATGTCGAGGATCGGCGCGCTCTTCTCGTAGGCGATCTTGGCGTCCTCCGGGTCCAGTGCGTTGATCGGCGGCCGCTTGGCGCGGGCGATCAGTTCCAGCAGCTGTGCCACCTGCGGGTCGAGCTGCGCCGACGGCAAGCCGGGCATTTGGTTGACGGAGGATGGTACGGCGGACATGAGAAATCAGTTAAATCCGAGCTTCCGCTGCGACGGCCAGCGTGTCGTGCACGCCGCCCGGGTGGAAGTTCGAATAGTGAACGATCGTTCGATTTTAGTATGATGCCAGATGTTTCTGAAACGAGGCAGTACGAGATAACCCCGAAAGCTCTCGCCAGCCCCTGCCACGCGGCCACTTTTTGCGCGATGATCGGCTGACGCGCGGCGCGGGTCACAACAACTCATTGAAACCGAAGGCAGCGCGCCTGGCCAGTGCCTTACCCTGACCCCGGTTCGCGGCAGATCCTTGCAGGAGGCAAGCAAATATGGCGTTTATCTACTATCTGACCCACATCCACCTGGATTTCGGCGCGGTCAGCCTGCTCAAGTCGGAATGCGAGCGCATCGGCATCCGCCGCCCCCTGCTGGTCACCGACAAGGGCGTGGTTGCGGCCGGCGTGGCGCAGCGCGCCATCGACGCCATGCAGGGCCTGCCAGTCGCGGTATTCGACGAGACCCCATCGAATCCGACCGAGGCGATGGTGCGCAAGGCCGCCGCGCAATACCGCGAGGCCGGCTGCGACGGGCTGGTGGCAGTGGGCGGCGGATCGTCGATCGACCTGGCCAAGGGCATCGCCATCCTCGCCACGCACCCGGGCGAGCTGACCACCTATGCCACCATCGAAGGCGGCAGCGCCAGGATCACCGATCAGGCCGCGCCGCTGATCGCCGTGCCGACCACCTCGGGCACCGGCAGCGAAGTGGCGCGCGGCGCCATCATCATTCTCGACGACGGGCGCAAGCTGGGCTTCCACTCGTGGCACCTGCTGCCCAAATCGGCCATCTGCGATCCGGAGCTGACGCTGGGCCTGCCGGCCGGGTTGACCGCGGCCACCGGCATGGACGCGATCGCGCACTGCATCGAGACCTACCTCGCCCCCGCCTTCAACCCGCCCGCCGACGGTATCGCGCTCGACGGGCTGGAGCGCGGCTGGACCCATATCGAGCGCGCCACCCGCGACGGCCAGGACCGCGATGCGCGGCTGAACATGATGAGCGCATCGATGCAGGGGGCGATGGCCTTCCAGAAAGGGCTGGGCTGCGTGCATTCGCTATCGCACCCGCTGGGCGGCCTGAAGATCGACGGCCGCACCGGCCTGCATCACGGCACGCTTAACGCGGTGGTGATGCCGGCGGTGCTGCGCTTCAACGCCGACGCGCCCACGGTGGTGCGCGACAACCGCTACGCGCGCCTGCGCCGCGCCATGCATCTGCCCGACGGCGCCGATCTCGCGCAGGCCGTGCACGACATGACCGCACGCCTTGGCCTGCCCACCGGACTGCGCCAGATGGGCGTCACCGAGGACATGTTCGACAAGGTGATTGCCGGCGCGCTGGCCGACCATTGCCACAAGACCAACCCGAAAGAAGCCAGCGCGGCGGATTATCGGCGTATGCTTGAGCAATCCATGTAGTGCATAGCAGCAAGGTGGCCCGCCGGCACCGCGGCGGGCGCGCTCTCAAACCAGGAGACGACATGACCGGCGAGCACCTGCAGGTAGTCCATGGCGACATCACCCGGATGGAAGTCGATGCCATCGTCAACGCGGCCAACAGCGGGCTGCTGGGCGGCGGCGGCGTCGACGGCGCCATCCACGGGGCCGGCGGCCCCGCCATCATGGAGGCCTGCCGCGCGATCCGCGACGCGCAGGGCGGCTGCCCCACCGGCGAGGCGGTCATCACCACGGGCGGGCGCCTGCCCGCGCCGTACGTGATCCACGCGGTCGGCCCGGTCTGGCATGGCGGCGGCCAGGGCGAGGACGAACAGCTCGCCGACGCCTACCGCAACAGCATCCGCGTGGCCACGCAGCACCACCTGCGCACGCTCGCCTTCCCCAACATCAGCACCGGCATCTACGGCTTTCCGCGCGAGCGCGCGGCGGATATCGCCATCGCCGCGGTGCGCGAAGCGCTGGCGGCAGCGCCCGAGATCGAGCAGGTGACCTTCGTCTGCTTCGACGACGAGAACTACCGCCTGTACCGCGAGCGCCTGACCTGACGCTGGCCGCCGGGCCTGCGTCAGAACCTGTAGCGCAGGCCTTCCGGATGCCGCAGGGCGCAGCTAAACCGCAGGCAATGCGCTGCGGATCAGCAGGTTGACGTGCTCCGGCTGCTCGTGCACGACCCAGTGGGTGCCGTCCGGGATGCGCTCCAGGCGCAGGTCCGTGACAAAGTCCTCCAGGCCATTGAGCAGGGATTTCGGCAAGGCGCGGTCGCGTTCGCCCCAGATCACCAGCGTCGGCACGCGGATGACGAACCTGGCCGGATCGAGCTTTGACAGATCCGGCCCCGCGTCGCCGTCGGCCGGCGGCCGCATCGGCGACGCGCGGTAGAAATTGACGCCGCCGGTCAGCGGATGCACGCCCCCTTCACCCTCTCCACCCTCTTCGCCAGGCTGCGACCACGCGGCGTGGTAGCGCTCGCGTGTCTGCGGCGTGTACCACGCGGCCGGCTTGCCGTCGGCATCGGCAAGCATGCGGTCCAGCAGCGCAAAGTCGTTGGTGGCCAGTGCCTTCTCCGAACCCGACTTGCGCAGCCAGTTCATGTAGGCGGAGGCGGCCTGCTGCTCCGGATCGGTGGCCAGCGCGCGCGCGAACAGGTACGGGTGCGGCGAGTTGATGATGACGAGCTGGCGCACGAGCTGCGGGAACTGGATCGCCAGGTTCCAGCAGATCGCGCCGCCCCAGTCGTGCGCGACAACGATGGCCTGGTCATAGCCCAGCGCACCGATGAACTGCACCAGGTCTTCGACGATATGGCGCGGCCGGTAGGACTCTACGTCGCCCGGCTTGCTCGACAGGTTGAAGCCGCGCAAGTCCGGCGCGACGGCGAAATGCGTGTGCCCGAACTCGGCCAGCTGGGCTTCCCACTCGTACCAGAACTCGGGGAATCCGTGCACGAACAGCATCAGCGGCTTGCCGCGCTCGCCTGCGCTGGCGTAGTGCAGCCGGGTGCCGTTGGGCAGGCTGGCGTACTGCAGGTGCCGGATGACGGCGGGGGCGGCCATGGCGGTCTCCATGTGCGTGGCTCCTCGTTGGTGGCGTTGGCGCGTCAGCCGCGCAGCGCGGCCACGAGGCCCGCACGGACTTCGGGCTTGTCGGCAAAGGGATCGCCGGGGTTGCGCGGCCCGACGATGTCCTCGAAGCGCTGGCGCACCGGCGCCAGTGCCTGCGGATGCGAATAAATATAGAAGCTATCGGCGCGGATGGCATCGAAGGTTTTCTGCGCCACCTCGGCCGCGGTCACCTTGCCCGAGCCGACGGCCTTGTCCGACAGCGCCTGCGACACCAGCTGCGAACGCGTGGGCGGCGCCTGGTTGGCCAGCTCCGCCGGCCGGTTGCGCTGCGACTGGTTGATGCCGGTCGGCACGAAATACGGGCACAGTACCGAGCAGCGCACCTGCTCGCTGACCAGGCCGAGGTCCTGGTACAGCGTTTCCGACAGCGACACCACGGCGTGCTTGGACACGTTGTACACGCCCATCGCCGGCGGGTTGAGCAAGCCCGCCATCGACGCGGTGTTGACGATATGGCCCTGGTACGACGGGTCCTTCTCCGCGGCGGCCAGCATCAGCGGGGTGAAGATGCGCACGCCGTGGATCACGCCGTAGAGATTGACGCCCAGCACCCACTCCCAGTCCTGCAGCGAGTTTTCCCAGACCAGTCCGCCGGCGCCCACGCCGGCATTGTTGAACAGCAGGTTGACCTGCCCGAACGCCTCCATCGCCGCGTCGGCCAGCGCCTGCACCTGCTCGGCGCGCGACACGTCGGTGCGCAGCCCGATCACCGGGACGTTGCGCGCCTTGAATTCGGCCACGGTCGCGTCCAGCGCGTCTTCCTGCACGTCGGCCAGCACCAGCTTCATGCCGAGATCGGCGCCGATGCGGGCGAATTCCTTGCCAAACCCCGAAGCACCACCGGTGATGACGGCTACCTTGTTGGAAAAATCCTTCATGTCGTCTGTCCTGTCGCGTGAAATCAATAGGAGAAGGGCCGCGCGCAGCGGCGCAGCGCAGCACCGGTTCAGGCGGCGCGCTGTACCTGGTAGCCCTGCCGCGGGAAGTGCACGTTGAGCGCGCCCGCGCGCGGGTCCTGCCGGCGCAGCGTGACGCGGTGCGGGCCCAGTGCCAGCAGCACGCCGGCCACGGGGTCGCGCGCGTAGTCGGTGGGCGTGACCGTGACCGGGTCGCCCGGCTGCAGGCCTTCGCCCTCGCGCACGCCTTCGTCGAGCGCCACCGGATCTGCGCTACGCGCCATGCCGATGGCCTGCTCGCCATCGATCACGCGCGGACGCCCGTGGCCGAAGGTATTCATGCGCGCATACCAGGCCTGCAGCCTGGGATAGGCCTCCAGCATCTGGGCCAGAGCGCCGGCGCGGCGGATAAACCAGAGGTTGTGGTACAGCGAGAAGTCCGCCACGGACAGCAATGGCCCGGCCACATACTCAACGCCCGCGGCGAACTGCGTTTCGACCCTGCCAAAGGTCTCGTGCAACTGCGCGGTGGCCTCGGGCAGCGGCATGCGCAGCGCGTTGGTGTCGCCACGCATGGCCTTGCGGTCGGCGACAAACGCCTGGATCTGCGCGGGCGACAGATGGCCCAGCATGCTGGCGACGCCGGCCGGCTGGAACACGTAGGTCGCGGCAGCGGTGAACAGCGCACTGTCGAACCACGCCGCCATCATGCGCGCCGCCGCGGCCTGCGTGGGCGGATACAGCGGCGTGGCCGGGGCCAGCTGGTCGATGACTTCGCAGATCAGGGCCGTGTCGCAATAAATGTCGGCGCCGACCTGCATCACCGGCGTGCGACGGTAGCCGCCGGTCAGCGCCAGCAGGTCGGGCTTGGGCAGGATGGCCGGGATTTCCACCGCCTGCCACGCCAGGCCCTTGGCGCCCAGCAGCAGCCGTACCTTTTCCGAGAACGGCGAGGTTGCGTACTGGTGAAGGATGATGTCTGCCATGCGTGCCACCTCACGGTTGTTGATCGACTGCAGGGATGGCCGCCATGCGGCGGCCGCATTGCAATGCCTTCCGCAGGCCGCTCAGTCCAGCAGGTCGGGCTGTTCCCTGACGATGCGCGCATACAGCGGCTGGAACTGGAACCAGCCCGCCTGCGCCGTGCCGACGATCGAATACGCCTGCCGTGCGGCAGCGTCGGCAATCACCTTCAGCGGCGCCTGCGTGCGCGCCGCGGCGGCCTCGGCCAGCAGCTGCACCTGGCACGAGCGTTCCATCGTGATGAACCACCACGCCGCTTCGTCCACGGTCTTGCCGACCGTCAGCAGGCCGTGGTTCTGCAGGATCGCGGCCTTGTTCTGCCCGAGCGCGTTGGCGATGCGCTGGCCTTCGTCCAGCTCGACCACCACGCCGCCAAAGTCGTCATAGACCGCATGGTCGTTGTAGAACGCGCACACGTCCTGCGTCAGCGCATCGAGCGGGCGGCCGAGCGTCGACCAGGCGCGGCCATAGGTGCTGTGCGAGTGCGCGGCGGCGACCGCGTCGGGGCGGGTCTGGTGCACGCGCGAATGGATCGCAAAAGCCGCGGCATTGACCGGGTAATCGCCCTCCACCACGTCGCCATGGTGGTCGCAGCGGATCAGGTTGGACACCTTGACCTGGCTGAAATGCACGCCGAAGGGATTGACCCAGAAGGTGTCGGGAAACTCGGGATCGCGCGCGGTGATATGGCCGGCCACGCCCTCATCGAAGCCGAATTTCGAGAACAGCCGGAAGGCGGCGGCCAGGCGCTGCTTGCGGTGCAGGCGCTCCTCGCCCACGGTGGCGAACTGCGGCGGCCGCGGCAGGTTGCGGTAGCGGGCCTTGACCTCTTCAGGCAGGCCGGCGCCGATATCGTCGCTAGTGTCTTGCTGGACTTGCGGAACTTGCGGGGCATTCATGGGTGTCTCCTCCTCTTTCTTGCCTGCGCTGTCTTGCCTGCACTGTCTTGCCTGCGTTCGCTGCGCGGCACGCCCGTGGGGACGCGGCGTGCCGGTGCTGCATTCAGATCAGCTTGACCAGCTGCTTGCCGAAGTTCTTGCCCTTGAGCAGCCCCATGAAGGCTTCCGGCGCGCTCGCCAGGCCTTCGGCAATGCTCTCGCGGAACTTCAGCTTGCCTTGCGCGACCGCGGTGCCCAGTTCCTTCAGCGCCTGCGGCCAGACTTCCATGTGCTCGGACACGATAAAGCCCTCGATGGTCAGGCGCGAGACCAGGATCAGCTGCGGGTTCTTCAGCGGCAGCGGCTGGCCGTCATAGCCGGCGATCATGCCGCACATGGCGATGCGGCCGAAGGCATTCATGCGCGACAGCACTGCGTCGAAGATCTCGCCGCCGACGTTCTCGAAATAGCCGTCGATACCGTCTGGCGTGGCTTCCTTGAGCATGGTGTAGAGCTCTTTCGGGTCTTTTGCCGCCTTGTAGTCGATACAGGCGTCGAAGCCCAGCTCATTGACCACGTAGTCGCACTTGTCCTTGCCGCCGGCAAAGCCCACCGCGCGGCAGCCCGCCAGCTTGGCCAGCTGGCCCACCACGCTGCCGACCGCGCCCGACGCGGCGCTGACCGCGATGGTCTTGCCCGCCTTGGGCTGGATGATCTTGTTCAGGCCATACCACGCGGTCACGCCCGGCATGCCGACCGAACCAAGGTAGGCCGACAGCGGGATATGCGTGGTATCGACCGGCTGCAGGCCGGTGCCGTCGCTGACGCCCATTTCCTGCCAGCCGAACATGCCGACCACCTTGTCGCCCGGCTTGAACTTGCTGTTTTTGCTTTCCACCACTTCGCCGACGGTGCCACCGATCATCACTTCATTAAGCGGCTGCGGCGCGGCATACGACTTGCTGTCGTTCATGCGGCCGCGCATGTACGGGTCGAGCGACAGGTAGTGGTTGCGCACCAGCACCTGGCCGTCGGCGATCTGCGGCACGGGCACTTCTTCCAGCCGGAAATTGGCCGGCGTCACCGCGCCCTCGGGACGAGAGGCCAGGACGATGCGCTTGAATGTGTTGGACATGGTCGGGTTCCTTCCAATGGGAGATGGAAACTGCTGCTAAGCGGGGCTCCAGCCGCCCCGCGCTGTCCTGGCGCCGGTGCTCAGCCGTCGGCGCCGGTATCGGTTTCGCCCGGGCGCTGCGGCGGCATGCGCCGGATGTACTTGAACGTGCCCGAGCCGCGCGCCACGGTCTTGCCGTCGGCATCGACAATCTCCGCCTCGCAGAACACCATGGTGGTGGTGCGGTGCACGGTGGTGCCGCGCGCGGTCAGCTGGCCGCGGCCCGGCGCCATGAAGCTGCTCTTCATCTCGATGGTCACCACGCCACGGCCATCGGCATCGCTGCTGCGGCCGGCCACCGCCATGGCCACGTCGAGCAGCGTCATGATCACGCCGCCGTGGGCCATGTCCCAGCTGTTCTGGTGGCGTTTTTCAACCGGCAGCGAGATCTCGCTGCGCCCGCTCTCTGCAACGCTACAGGTCACGCCGAGGTCGGCAAGGAAGGGGATATGGCTCAGGGAGCCGGTGTACTGGTTCATGGCAATGCGAGTCGAAGTGGGGGTTGGAGAGGCGCCGGCGGCAGCTTGCCCGCCGGCGCCGATCCCGCATTATTGCCGCAAACGTCGGCAGTCGTTCAGACCGCGCTCAGACCGCGCTGACGCCGCCGTCGACCGCCAGGATCTGCCCGGTGATGTGCTTGCCGGCATCGCTGGCGAACAGCAGCGCCGCGCCCTTGAGGTCTTCATCGTCGCCCAGGCGGTGCAGCGGCACGCCGGCACACATCGCTTCGACGCCCATGCGCTCCAGCGAGCCCTTGGTCATCTTGGACGGGAAGAAGCCCGGCGCCAGCGCGTTGACAGTGATGTTGTGCTCGCCCCACTCGCCCGCGAGCGTGCGGGTGAAGTTGACCACCGCTCCCTTGGATGTGTTGTAGGCGATGGTCTCCATCGACCCCGGCGGATTGCCGGCCAGGCCCGCGATCGACGCCACGTTGATGATGCGGCCGTAGCGCCGCGGAATCATCGACAGCTTGCCGATGCGCTGGCTCAGCAGGAACAGGCCGCGGATATTCAGGTTCATCACCTTGTCCCAGGCCTCCACCGGATGGTCTTCCGCCGGGGCGCCCCAGGTGGCGCCGGCGTTGTTGACCAGGATGTCGACGTGGCCAAGCCTGGCGATGGCTTCGTCGGCCAGGCGGGCAATCTCGGACTCCTGCGAGCCATCGGCGGCGATCCAGTCGGCCTCGATGCCGAGGCCCTTCAGGTGTTCCTGCGCCGCGCGCAGCTCGTCGGCCTTGCGTGCCGACAGCACGATACGCGCGCCCTGCTCGCCCAGTGCCTCGGCGATCTGCAGGCCAAGGCCGCGCGAGCCGCCGGTGATCAGCGCGGTCTTGCCCTTCAGGTCAAACAGTTGCTGGATGGTGCGCATGTGTCTCTTCCTCGGTTGTCTTTGAATGATGTAGTCAGCGGTCAGAACCAGGCGTCCTGCATGTCCAGCGTGGTGCGGTCGAGCGATGCCAGCAAATCGAGCTGAGGGCCGACCCTGGGCAGCTCGAAGCGGAAGAAGTACGCCGCCGCGGCCAGCTTGCCGCGATAGAAGTCCTGGTCTTCCTTGCCGCCCGCCTGCGCCAGCGCGGCCTGTGCCAGCAGTGCCTGCTCCAGCCAGATCCACGCGACCACCACGTGGCCGAAGGCTTCGAGGTAGACCGAGGCGTTGGCCAGCGTCACATTGGAGTCGCCGGCGCTCCACAGCGTCTGCGTCACTTCGGCCAGGCGCCGGGTTGCGGCGCCGAGCGCGCGCGCCTGCCGCGCCAGCTCGGCATCGTCCGCGGCGAGCGCGCGGCCGATGGTGGCCTGCACGCGCTCGCCCAGCAGCTTGAACGCGGCGCCATCCTTCATCACCACCTTGCGGCCCAGCAGGTCCAGGCCCTGGATGCCATGCGTGCCTTCGTGGATCGGGTTCAGGCGGTTGTCGCGGTAGAACTGCTCGACGTTGTATTCGCGGGTGTAGCCATAGCCGCCATGCACCTGGATCGCCAGGTTGTTGGCCTCCAGGCACCATTGCGATGGCCAGCTCTTGGCGATCGGGGTCAGGATGTCGAGCAGGAGCGCCAGGCGCGCATGCGCTTCCTGGTCGCCCGCGGCGGCCGCGGCTTCTTCCTCGTCCACCAGCCGCGCGCAATACAGGTTCAGCGCCAGGCCGCCCTCGACATAGCTCTTCTGCGCCAGCAGCATGCGGCGGATATCGGCGTGCTCGACCAGCTTCACCTGCGGGCTGGCGGCATCCTTGCCGCCGGGGCCGACGGGGCGGCCTTGCGGACGGTTGCGCGCATAGTCCAGCGCGTGCAGGTAGCCGGTATAGCCCAGCATCACCGCGCCCAGGCCCACGCCGATGCGCGCCTCATTCATCATGTGGAACATGCAGGCCAGGCCCTTGTGCGGCTCGCCCACCAGATAGCCGATGGCACCGGCCTTGCCGCCCGGCTTGTACTTCATGCCTTCGCCGAAATTCAGCAGGCAGTTGGTGGTGCCGCGATAGCCCATCTTGTGGTTCAGGCCGGCCAGCACCACGTCGTTGTGCTCGCCCAGCGAGCCGTCTTGGTTGACCAGGTACTTGGGCACGATGAACAGCGAGATGCCCTTCACGCCCGGGATCAGCTTGCCGTCCGGGCCGGGGATCTTGGCCAGCACCAGGTGGACGATATTGTCCGACAGCTCGTGCTCGCCCGCGGAAATCCACATCTTGTTGCCGCGCAGGCGGTATTGCGCGCCCAGCGGCGATTCGCCCTCATACTCGGCGCGCGTCGTGATATCCGACAGCGACGAGCCGGCCTGCGGCTCCGACAGGCACATGGTGCCGAAGAAGCGCCCTTCCATCTCCGGCTTGACGAAGGTCTCGACCTGCGCCGGCGTGCCGTGCGTCAGCAGCAGGTTGGCGTTGCCGATGGTCAGGAACGGGTAGGAGCTGGTACCGACGTTGGCGCCCTTGAAGTAGGCGAAGCCGGCCTTTTCCACTACCACCGGCAGCTGCATGCCGCCCAGCTCGTAATCCTGCCCGGCGGCCATCAGGCCGGCCTCGCAGAAGGCCTTCAGCGCGGTGCCGACCTCGGGAATGATGGTGACGGTCTCGCCGTCGAATTCGGGTTCCTGCTGGTCGTTCTTCTTGTTGTGCGGCGCGAACAGGTCGGTGGCGATCTTCTCGCAGGTGTCCAGCGCGGCGTCGAAGGTCTCGCGCGAGTGGTCGGCGTAGCGCGGGATGCGGGTCAGCTCGTCGACCTTGAGCCATTCATACAGAATGAAGTTCAGGTCGCGACGGGAAAGGATCATCGACATGGTGTCTCCATGCGGCGCACTGCTTGGTGCGCCGTGAATTCTTGTTGCCTTCTTGTGCGAACCGCCCCCGCATTGAATCGCACCGCATGTGTGCTCCCTCTCCCGCTTGCGGGAGAGGGTTGGGGTGAGGGCCGGCGGGACGACGAAGTAGAGGCCGGTGGTATGCCACCGCCTGCCCTCACCCCCTGCCCCTCTCCGGCAAGCGGGAGAGGGGAGCAAACCGGCAGCGTGCCGGTTTTGTCGGCAGTTACAGGACTTCGAACAGACCAGCAGCACCCTGCCCGCCGCCGATGCACATGGTCACCACCACATACTTCACCCCACGGCGCTTGCCTTCGATCAGCGCATGGCCGACCAGGCGCGCACCCGACACGCCGTACGGATGGCCCACCGCGATGGCGCCGCCGTTGACGTTGAGGCGATCCATCGGGATGCCGAGCTTGTCGGCGCAGTACAGCACCTGCACCGCGAAGGCTTCATTCAGCTCCCACAGGCCGATGTCCTCGACCTTCAGGCCAGCCTTCTTCAGCAGCTTGGGCACCGCAAACACGGGGCCGATGCCCATCTCGTCCGGCTCGCAACCGGCCACGGCAAAGCCGCGGAACACGCCCAGCGGCTGCAGGCCCTTGGCCTCGGCCACGCGCGCGTTCATCACCACGGCCGCCGAGGCGCCGTCCGAGAACTGCGAGGCATTGCCGGCGGTGATCACGCCACCCGGCACCGCGCTGCGGATCTTGGCCACGCCTTCCAGCGTGGTGTCGGCGCGGATGCCTTCGTCGCGGTCGATGGTCACTTCCTTCGTCACCAGCTGTCCGGTGGACTTGTCGGCGACGCCGGCGAGCACCGTCATCGGCACGATCTCGTCCTTGAACTTGCCGGCTTCCTGCGCGGCGGCGGCGCGTTGCTGGCTGCGCACGCCGTACTCGTCCTGGCGATCCTTCGAGATGCTGTAACGCTTGGCCACGTTCTCGGCGGTCTGCAGCATGTTCCAGTAGATTTCCGGCTTGTTCTTCACCAGCCAGCTTTCCTGGACCATGTGGCGGTTCATTTCCTGCTGCACGCAGGAGATGGACTCCACGCCGCCGGCGACGAAGATGTCGCCCTCATCGGCGATCACGCGCTGCGCGGCCATGGCGATGGTCTGCAGGCCCGACGAGCAGAAGCGGTTGACGGTGGCGCCGGGCACGGTGACCGGGCAGCCGGCGCGCAGTGCGATCTGGCGCGCGATGTTGGCGCCGGTGGCACCTTCCGGGTTGGCGCAGCCCATCAGCACGTCTTCCACTTCGGCGGCGTCGATCTTGGCGCGGGCGATCGCATGCTGGACCGCATGGCCGCCCAGGGTGGCGCCGTGGGTCATATTGAAGCCGCCCTTCCAGCTCTTGGCCAGGCCGGTCCGTGCGGTAGATACGATGACTGCTTCGTTCATGTGTTGCTCCTCGGAATCTTGTGTCGTTCAGTTCGGTGGTTTGGTTCAGCCCTGGCCCTTGAGCACATCCGCGGACATCACGCGCGCGACGCCGGCGGCGCCGAGGTCCTGCCATGCTTTCGCCAGCGACCCTTGCAGGTCGATGGCCCGGCATGCATCCTCGATCACCGCGGCCTCGAAGCCGGCGGCGCGCGCATCGAGCGCGCTCCAGGCCACGCAGTAGTCCGTCGCCAGCCCGGCGCAGAACACGCGCTTCACGCCATGCTCGCGCAGGTAGCCGGCCAGCCCGGTACGCGTGGTGCGGTCCGCCTCAAGGAAAGCGGAGTAGCTGTCCACGTCGGCATGGTGGCCCTTGCGGATCACCAGCCGCGCGTGCGGCACGTGCAGGCCCGCATGCAGCGCGGCGCCGGGCGTGTCCTGCACGCAGTGCACCGGCCACAGCACCTGCTCGCCATACGGCAGCGTGAGCATCTGGAACGGCTGCGTGCCGGCATGGTTGGCCGCAAACGAGACGTGCGCGGCCGGATGCCAGTCCTGCGTCACCACCACATGCCCGAACGCGCGCGCCAGCCGATTGATGACGGGCACCACCTCATCGCCGTTGGGCACGGCAAGCGCGCCGCCCGGCATGAAGTCGTTCTGCACGTCAATCACCAGCAGGCAATCGTCCGGTCCGATGGTGGTGTTCATGGCCGCTCCTTGCTGAACCCTCTTGGCAAATTAACCGTTGAAGCCCTTGCCTTCGTCCGCCAGCTTCTGCAGCAGCGGCGCGACCTGCCAGGCTTCGCCGTGGTAGCCCTTGGCGTAGCGCTTCATTGCCAGCGCCACGTTGTACAGGCCGACCTGGTCCGCATACAGCATCGGGCCGCCGCGGAACAGCGGGAAGCCGTAGCCGGTCAGGTACACCATGTCGATATCCGAGGCCTTGGAAGCAATACCCTCTTCCAGGATCTTGGCGCCTTCGTTGACCAGCGCGAACACCAGGCGCTCGACGATCTCTTCGTCCGAGATCTTGCGGCGCGTCAGCCCCAAGTCCTTGGAGTGCTGCACGATCATGTCGTTGACCTGCTGGTTCGGGTACGGCTTGCGGTCGCCCGCCTTGTAGTCGTACCAGCCCGCGCCGGTCTTCTGGCCGTAACGGCCCATCTCGCACAGCAGGTCGGCGGTCTTCGAGTACTGGATCTCGGGCTTGTCGACGGCGCGGCGCTTGCGGATGGCCCAGCCGATGTCGTTGCCGGCCAGGTCGCCCATGCGGAACGGGCCCATGGCGAAACCGAACTTCTCGATGGCCTTGTCGACCTGCTCGGGCAGCGCGCCCTCGTCCAGCAGGTAGCCGGCCTGGCGGCTGTACTGCTCGATCATGCGGTTGCCGATAAAGCCGTCGCACACGCCCGACACCACCGCGGTCTTCTTGATCTTCTTGCCGATCTGCATGACCGTGGCCAGCACGTCCTTGCCGGTCTTCTCGCCGCGCACCACTTCCAGCAGCTTCATCACGTTGGCCGGGCTGAAGAAGTGCATGCCGACCACGTCCTGCGGACGCTTGGTGAACGAGGCGATCTTGTTCACGTCCAGCGTGGAGGTGTTCGAAGCCAGGATCGCGCCCTGCTTCATCACTTCGTCCAGCTTCTTGAAGACGATTTCCTTGACGCCCATTTCCTCGAACACGGCCTCGATGACCATGTCGGCGTCCTTGATGTCGTCATAGGACAGCGTGGTGCTCAGCAGGCCCATGCGCTGCTCGACCTTCTCCTGCGTGAGCTTGCCCTTCTTGGCGCTGTTTTCGTAGTTCTTGCGGATGATGCCGACGCCGCGGTCCAGCGCTTCCTGCTTGGTTTCCAGGATCGTGACCGGGATGCCGGCGTTGAGGAAGTTCATGCTGATGCCGCCGCCCATGGTGCCGGCGCCGATCACGGCAACCTTCTCGATCTTGCGCACGGGGGTGCCTTCGGGCACGTCGGGGATCTTGCTGGCGGCACGCTCGCCAAAAAAGGCGTGGCGCAGCGCGCGCGATTCCGGCGTGGTCACCAGGAACAGGAAGCCCTCGCGCTCTTCCTTCAGGCCTTGCTCGAACGGCTTGAGCGAGCCGGCCACCGCTTCCAGGCACTTCAGCGGAGCCGGGAAATTCTTGGCCATCGCGGCCACGGTGTTGCGGGCGAAGCCGAGGTAGCCTTCGGGGTTCTCGTGGCGCACCTTCAGGTCGCGCACCTTCGGATGCGGGCCGCTGGCGGCGCCGACGTTCTGCGCGAACTTGACCGCCGCGGGCAGCACGTCACCCTCGACGATTTCATCGAACAGCTTGGTGCCGGCGAACTTCTCGGACAGCACCGGAGTGCCCGACACGATCATGTTGGCGGCGGCCTCCAGGCCGATCACGCGCGGCAGGCGCTGCGTGCCGCCGGCGCCGGGCAGCAGGCCCAGCTTCACTTCCGGCAGCGCGATCTGCGCGCCCTTGGACGCCACGCGGTAGTTACAGCCCAGCGCCAGTTCCAGCCCGCCACCCATGGCGACCGAGTGCACGGCCGCGACCACGGGCTTGGACGACGCTTCCAGTACGCGGATCACCGAGTGCAGCGTCGGCTCCTGCATGGCCTTGGGGGTATTGAATTCACGGATGTCGGCGCCGCCCGAGAATGCCTTGCCGGCGCCGGTAATGACGATGGCCTTGACGGCGGCATCGTCCAGCGCACGGGTCATGCCTTCGACGATGCCAAGACGGGTGCTGTGACCCAGGCCGTTGACAGGGGGATTGTCGAGCGTGATGACGGCTACGCCGTCCTGAACCTGATACTGCGCTGTCATGCTGGTTCCTTTTGCTAAAGGTTGTCTCGGGATTCGAATTCTCGAATTATTGTTTGTTGCTGGCGCGGTCCGCGCGGTTCAGGGTTAACCCGCCGCAATCCCGCTTCCCACAAGCCTTCCGGCGCTTGGGCGAAACAAGCATACACAAAATAGCACGGTCGTTCAATTTCATTTTCGACCGTCTTTGGGCGGAATGCGCGGCACGCATTGCGCCCCTTACCGGCGTGCATAACAGACCCCGGCCGGCGTTCCACAAAAACCGCGGCACGAGGCCCTCCGATGGCGTTTGAGGCATTTCCCGGATGGACCGGCGCATGGTTCTAAACCAGTATGCGACTTTATCTGCGGTGCGGCTTGTGCCTCTGCCAGATGCTCGACGGCGATTCGCGGCTGGTGACATGTTGTCGGCCGTTGAACCGCCTGGTTCCGCCCTCCTGGGCGGGTCACTTTTTGGCCGAGCGCCAAAAAGTAACCAAAAAGCGCGTCGCCTGCGGCTGGCTGAGCCAATTTGGCGCTTCTGGTTATATGGGCGATTTTGGTCTCAGTGAGGCGTGGTCGCGGTGCCAGCCTGCTACGCCAGGTGAGTGAGTGTGGGTGCCTGGCGAATCCCCACTTTTGAACCATCCCCAGGACGGGTGTAGGCCGCCTGCTGCCTGCGGTATCGCGTCATCGCCTACGGCTGCGCTGCGCGCGGCTCAGTCTCGCGGGTGAGGTGCCCCGGCACGAACCCGCATTGCTTCTCTCGCTGGGCAGTGACGGCAATGGCCAAGGCGAGATCGGCCGCCCTGCCACGTTAGGGCCCGCGCGCAGCGCAGCCGAAGGCGTCCCACCAATATGGCATGCAGCAGGCGGCCTACGCCCGGCATGGGGATCGTTCAATAGCCGGTTAGCGCAGGCACGGTCCCTAACTCACATAGCGTTAGCAGGTTCGAACGGGCACCCAAGCCCAAACGGAAATCACCGCCACCCGAACCACCCACGCCGATGAATTGATAGCCAGCCGCTCAGGCGACGCGCTTTTGGTTACTTTTGTCGCTCGGACAAAAGTGACCCGCCCAGGAGGGCGGAACCAGGCGGTTCAACGGCCAACAGCATGTCACCAACTGCGACAAAGCGCTTCAAAAGCCCGACAGCATGTCACCAACCGCTACCCCACCCACTTCCTGGCATTCCTGAACATCCGCATCCACGGGCTACCACCATCGGCAACCTGCTTCCAAGCATCCGGCGCCCAGCTCATCGTGGCAGCACGGAACACACGCTCAGGATGCGGCATCAGCACGGTAAAGCGCCCATCGACAGTAGTCACCGAGGTGATGCCCTCAGGCGAACCATTCGGATTCAACGGATAGCTCTGCGTCACCGCGCCGTAGTTGTCGACGAAACGCAGCGCAACGTTGGCCTCGCCGATATTCCCCTGCTGCGAAAAGTCCGCATACCCTTCACCGTGCGCAACCACGATAGGAATGCGGCTACCTTCCATGCCAGCAAAGAAGATCGACGGCGACGACTGCACCTCCACCGTGACATAACGCGCCTCGTACTGCTCCGACTGGTTACGCGTGAACTGCGGCCACGCCCCCGCCCCCGGAATGATCGGCGCCAGGTTGCTCATCATCTGGCAACCATTGCAGACGCCCAGCGCAAACGTGTCCTCGCGATTGAAGAACGCCGCGAACTGCTCGGCCATCTGCGCATTGAACAGGATGGTCTTGGCCCAGCCCTCGCCCGCGCCCAGCACGTCGCCGTAGCTGAAGCCGCCGCAGGCAACAAAGCCCGTGAAATCCGCCAGGTTGGCACGCCCGGCGATCAGGTCGCTCATATGCACATCATGCGTATCGAAGCCCGCACGATCCATGCTGTAGGCCATCTCGATCTGCGAGTTGACGCCCTGCTCCCGCAGGATCGCCACGCGCGGACGCGCGCCGGTAGCGATGAACGGCGCGGCGATGTCCTCCGCCGGATCGAACGTCAGCACCGGGCTGATGCCCGGATCGGCGGCGTCCAGCAGGCGGTCATACTCGCTGTCGGCGCAGGCCGGGTTGTCGCGCAGGCGCGCGATGCGCCAGCTGACCTCGCTCCAGTTGCGCTGCAGGTCCGTGCGCGACGCGCCGAACACCTTCTTGGCATCGCGGTAGATCTCGACCTGGTCGGTGGTGTTGGGCTTGCCGACCACGTGACTGCATGCGGACAGGCCAGCCTCGCGCAGCACCGCGAAGACCGCGTCGCGGTCCTGCAGGCGCACCTGCACCACCGCGCCCAGTTCTTCCGAGAACAGTGCGCGCAGGGTCTGGTCGTTGCGGCGCTCGGCGATCTGCTGGGCCCAGTTCTTGGCGTCGCCGTAGTCCTGTTCCTGCTGCGGATCGAGCGCCAGCATGTCGACGTTCAGCGACACGCCGCAGTGGCCGGCAAAGGCCATCTCGGCCAGCGTGGCGATGAAGCCGCCATCGGAACGGTCGTGGTAGGCCAGCAGCTTGCCCTCGCGGTTCAGGCGCTGGATGACGTTGAAGAAGTTCTTCAGGTCTTCAGCGCTGTCGACGTCCGGCGCGCTGTCGCCCACCTGCTGCGTGACCTGCGCCAGGATGCTGCCGCCCATGCGGTTCTTGCCGCGGCTCAGGTCGACGGCGATCAGCACGGTGTCGCCGGCGTCGGTGCGCAGTTGCGGCGTCAGCGTGCGGTTGACGTCGTCCACCGCGGCAAAGGCCGAGATGATCAGCGATACCGGCGCCACCACTTCCTTGTCGACGCCCTCGTCCTGCCACTTGGTGCGCATCGACAGCGAATCCTTGCCCACCGGGATGCTGATGCCCAGCGCCGGGCACAGCTCCATGCCGACGGCATGCACGGTGTCGTACAGCTTTGCATCTTCACCTTCGACGCCGCAGGCAGCCATCCAGTTGGCCGACAGCTTGACCTTGCCCAGGTCCTTGACCGGTGCGGCCGCCAGGTTGGTCAGCGCCTCGCCGACCGCCATGCGGCCCGAGGCCGGTGCATCGATCACGGCCAGCGGCGTGCGCTCGCCCATGGTCATCGCCTCGCCGGCATTGCCCTTGTAGTCCAGCGTGGTCACGGCCACGTCGGCCACCGGCACCTGCCACGGACCGACCATCTGGTCGCGTGCGTTCATGCCGCCCACGGTGCGGTCGCCGATCGAGATCAGGAACGACTTGCTGGCCACGGTCGGATGACGCAGCACGTCGCGCACGGCCTGCTCCAGGCTAATGCTGGTCACGTCCACCGCAGGCAACGGCTGCTCGACGCGCTTGACGTCGCGGTGCATGCGCGGCGGCTTGCCCAGCAGCACGTCCATCGGCATGTTGACGGCGTAGTGCTCCTTGAGCGCAGCGTCGACGCTGGCATCGACCAGTTGCAGCTGCTTTTCCTCGGTGGCGATGCCGACCACGGCGAATGGCGAACGTTCGCGCTCGCACATGGCCTGGAACTGCGGGAAGCTGTCCGGCGCGATCGCCAGCACATAGCGCTCCTGCGACTCGTTGCACCAGATTTCCGCCGGCGACAGGCCGGACTCTTCCAGGTGCACCTGGCGCAGGTCGAAGCGCGCGCCACGGTCGGCGCCGTCCACCAGTTCAGGGAAGGCGTTGGAGATGCCGCCAGCACCGACGTCGTGGATCGAGAGGATCGGGTTGGCGTCGCCAAGCTGCCAGCACGCGTTGATCACTTCCTGCGCGCGGCGCTCCATCTCTGGGTTGCCGCGCTGGACCGAGTCGAAGTCCAGGTCGGCGGTGTTGGTGCCGGTTGCCATCGAGCTGGCGGCGCCGCCGCCCATGCCGATGCGCATGCCCGGGCCGCCCAGCTGGATCAGCAGCGTGCCGGCCGGCAGCGGGTTCTTGTGCGTGTGCGAGGCATCGATATTGCCAATGCCGCCGGCGATCATGATCGGCTTGTGGTAGCCGCGCACGGTGCCGCCGACATTCTGCTCGTAGACGCGGAAGTAGCCGCCCAGGTTGGCGCGGCCGAATTCATTGTTGAACGCGGCGCCGCCGAGCGGGCCGTCGATCATGATCTGCAGCGGCGAGGCGATGCGGTCCGGCTTGCCGGTCACGCCAGGCTTGTCGTCGGGGTTGCGGTGCGCCACCGGCTGGGCGGCGTCGCGGTCGTTTTCCCAGGACTCCACCGCCTCGGGCAGCATCAGGTTGGACACCGTGAAGCCGGTCAGGCCTGCCTTGGGCTTGGCGCCGCGGCCAGTCGCGCCTTCGTCGCGGATTTCACCGCCGGCGCCGGTCGAGGCACCCGGGAACGGCGAGATCGCGGTCGGGTGGTTGTGCGTCTCCACCTTCATCAGCGTGTGCGTCAGCGCCTCGTGGCGGCCGTACTTGTGGCTGTCGCCGCGCGGGAACCAGCGCTCGGCCACGTCGCCTTCCATCACCGCCGAGTTGTCCGAATAGGCCACGATCGAGCCCTGCGGATTGAGCTCGTGCGTATTGCGGATCATCGCGAACAGCGACTTGTCCTGCTGCACGCCGTCGATGGTCCAGGTGGCGTTGAAGATCTTGTGGCGGCAGTGTTCGCTGTTGGCCTGCGCGAACATCATCAGCTCGACGTCGGTCGGGTTGCGCTCCAGCTTGCCGTAGGCGTCGACCAGGTAGTCGATCTCGTCCTCGGACAGCGCCAGGCCCATCTCGACGTTGGCCGCGGCCAGCGCGCTGCGGCCGGCGGAGAGGTCGATGAAGCGCAGCGGCTTGGCCGGCAGTTCCTGGAACAGGCCGGCGGCATCGTCGCGCGAGGCCACCACGGTCTCGGTCATGCGGTCGAACAGGTGCGCGGCGACGGCGGCGCGGGTGTCCGCGTCCAGCGACTTGCGGCCGCGCAGCAGGCCCTTCTTGCAGATCACGGTGATCTCGATGCCGCGCTCGATGCGGTGGATATGCGTCAGGCCGCAGTTATGGGCGATGTCGGTGGCCTTGCTGGCCCACGGCGAGATCGTGCCGAAGCGCGGGATCACGACGAAGCGGTCGCCCTCGGGCTGCTCGGCGAACGGTGCGCCATAGGTCAGCAGCGCCGCCACGCGCGACTGGTCGTCGGCCGACAGCGGCGTCTGCGCGTCAACAAAATGCAGGAACTGGCCGTGCACCGATTCGATATCGGCATCGATTTGCCGCAGGGCGGTAAGCAGGCGTTGCTGACGGAAGGCGGAAAGCGCCAAAGCGCCGGGGAAGCACGAGAAATGCGCCATGATCGTAGCGGTCGGGAGGCGTGGAGTAAGGCCGGGAAGGCCTGGGTAATGGCTGGGTATGGCTGCTGCTTGGCCGGCACCGCTGCATGGGGTGTCCGGCTGGCGGGAAACCGCTATTGTACCTTGCCGAGGGCGGGATTTTGCACTGCGCCATCACGACGGCTCCGTGGTACACGGATTCGTGATAATGCTTATGCATCACTTTACGCAATTTATCGCCCATGCGGCATGTGCGACCGCCGGGCCGACACCGGGCCGAATCTCGGCTGCCATGCACGGCAGGCGGCGCTTATGCGCGCCATTCGGCATTTTTAGCTTGACACTTGATTCCCGAATTATGAGCATGGTCACCACCCCCGGTACCGCAACCCCGCGCCCATGCCATCCATGCTTCCCGATCTCGATACCCTGAACACCCGCCTGCGCGAGGGCGCCACCAGCCGCGCGGCGATCCTCGAGCAGGCCGCCGCCGCGGCAGCCGGGCCCGCCGCCGAGGCGGTGTTCCTGCACAGCACCTTCGAGGCCGCCGCGCAGGTCGCGCGCGCCGCCGATGCTGCCAGCGGCGCCGGCAAGATGCTGCACCCGCTGGCCGGCCTGCCGGTCTCGGTGAAAGACCTCTATGACATCGCCGGAGAAGTCACGCGCGCGGCCTCCGTTGTGCGCCGGGATGCCGCCCCGGCGACGGCGGACGCGACCGTGGTGGCGCGCCTGCGCCAGGCGGGCGCCGCCCTCGTCGGCCGCACCAATATGACGGAGTTCGCCTTCTCCGGCGTCGGCATCAATCCCCACTACGGCACGCCGGCCAACCCGGCCAGCGAGCCCGGCACGCCGCGCATTCCCGGCGGGTCGTCGTCGGGCGCGGCAGTGTCGGTGGCGCTCGGGCTGGCGGTCGCCGCGCTCGGCAGCGATACCGGCGGCTCGATCCGCATCCCGGCCGCGCTGTGCGGCATCACCGGTTTCAAGCCGACTGCCCGGCGCGTGCCGCTGACCGGCGCCTTCCCGTTGTCGTATACGCTCGACACCGCGTGCGCCATGGCGCGCACGGTCGGCGACTGCGTCGCGGTCGATGCCGTGATCGCCGACCAGGCGGTGCTGCCGCGCGTCACCAGCCCGACGGCGACGCGGCTGGCAATTCCGCGCCAGTACCTGCTGGACGACCTCGACCCCGTCGTGGCCCGCGCCTTCGACCGCGCACTCGGCCGGCTGTCGGCCGCCGGCGTGCAGCTGGAACACGTCGACCTGCCCGAGCTTGGCGAGCTCGCCGCCCTGAACGCACAGGGCGGCTTCAGCGCGCCCGAGGCCTATGCCATCCACCGCCATGTGCTGGCCGGCAAGCGCGAGCTGTACGACCCGCGCGTGGCGTCGCGCATCGACCGCGGCGCAACGGTCAGCGCCGCCGACTATATCGACCTGGGCCGCGCCCGCCTCGACTGGATCGCCCGCATGGAAGCGCGCCTGGCCCGCTTCGACGCCGTGGTGTGCCCGACCGTGCCGATGGTTGCGCCCGAGATCGCCCCGCTGCGCACCGATGACGCGCAGTTCTTCCGCGTCAATGCCCTGCTGTTGCGCAATACCTCGGCCTTCAACTTCTTCGACGGCTGCTCGATCTCGATGCCCTGCCATGCGCCGGACGAACTGCCGGTCGGGCTGATGCTGTCGCACGGCCCGATGCGCGATGCCGGACTGCTGGGCACGGCGCTTGCATTGGAACGGATCGTGCAACCGTCTTCGCGCGACGACTGAGACCGCCGCCGCGCTGTTGATCTTGCGCCGACCGCGGCCCGCCGCGCAAGGCACCAGGTAGTACGCAGACAAGCTGTACAACCGCGCCCCCGAGCGCACACCAGGAGAGATCGAGATGCGAGTCAAGGCAATCGTTGCGGCTGGCCTGGCGCTGGCCGCCATGACGGTACAGGCGGATATCAAGTGGGACCTGCCCACCGGCTACCCGGCGAGCAACCTGCATACGGAAAACCTGCAGCAGATGGCCAACGACGTCGACAAGGCGACCGGCGGCAAGCTCAAGATCGTGCTGCATCCCAATGGCTCGCTGCTCAAGGCCAACGAGATCAAGCGCGGCGTGCAGACCGGCCAGGTGCAGATGGGCGAGATCCTGATGTCGCTGCTGGCCAACGAGAATCCGGTGTTCGGCGTGGATTCGGTGCCATTCCTGGCCACCAGTTATGGCGATGCCTACAGGCTGTGGCAGGCCTCGCGCCCGGTCACAGAGAAGGTGCTCGACAAGCAGGGCATCAAGCTGCTCTATGCGGTGGCATGGCCGCCCCAGGGCATCTACGCCAACAAGCCGATCAACTCGGCCGCCGACATGAAGGGACTGAAGTGGCGGGCCTACAACCCGGCCACCTCGCGCATCGCCGAACTGGTCAGCGCGCAGCCGGTGACGATCCAGGCGGCCGACCTGGCGCAGGCGCTGGCCACCGGCACGGTCAATTCGTTCATGTCGTCGGGGGCGACAGGGGTCGACACCAAGGTGTGGGAAAGCGTGAAGTACTTCTACACCGTGGATGCGTGGCTGCCCAAGAACATGCTGGTGGTCAGCAAGAAGGCCTTCGCGGCGCTGGACAAGCCCACGCAGGACGCGCTGCTCAAGGCCGTCGCCGACGCCGAGAAGCGCGGCTGGCAGGTCTCGGAGCAGAAGACCAGGGAGTACCTGGCCACCTTGTCGAAGAACGGCATGACGGTGCAGGCGCCCTCGCCGCAGCTCAAGGCCGACATGCAGAAGGTCGGCCAGACCATGGTGGACGACTGGGCCAAGACCGCGGGCGATGACGGGAAGGCCATCCTCAACGCTTATCGCAAGTAAGCAAGCAAGCCCGTACCGCAGCCTTCCCGCCAGGCCGCGCAGGCTGGCATGGCGGGAATTCCTTCCTTCCTGACGCTGCCATCATGCCGACTACCCCACTCCCCAAGCGCTGGCTCGACCGTCTGCTCGACCTGTTCGCCGCGCTCGGCGCGCTCTGCATTCTCGCCGTCTGCGTGATCATGATCCTGATGTCGCTGTCGCGCGAGACCGCGGTGATCTTCAAGGGCGGCGACGATATCGTCGCGTGGCTGTGCGCGGCCTCGGCCTTTCTCGTCCTGGGCCAGACTTTCCAGCACGGCGGCATCGTGCGCGTGGAAATGCTGCTCGAAGCCGTCGGCCCACGCCGGCGCTGGGTGCTGGAGGTGGTCTCGCTGACCGTCTGCCTGGCGTTTGCCGCCTACGCGGCCTGGGCACTCGGCACCTTCGCCTGGCAAAGCTGGGACATCGGCGATGTCTCGCAGGGACAGATCGTGATCCCGCTGTGGATTCCGCAGAGCTTCGCGGTGGTGGGCATCATCGGCTTCCTGCTGGCGGTGGCCGACGAATGGCTGCGCGTGCTGCGCCGGCAGAAGCCGCGCTACCGGCTCGCGCAGGAAGCCAGGCTCGCCGCCGGCGATTTCGGGGAGACGGTCTGATGAGCACAGTCCTGGTTGCATTGGTCCTGCTGCTGGTGCTGATCGTCTTCCTGGCGATCGGCGCGTGGATCCCGGTGGCGATCGCGGTCACGTCGTGGATCGGGCTGGTGGTCTTCTCCGACCGCGAGGCGCTGGTGAGCCTGGCCAACGCGTGGTGGTCGTCGAGTGCGTCGTACACGCTGGCCTCGCTGCCGCTCTTTGTCTGGATGGGCGAGATCCTGTTCCGCACCAAGCTGTCGGAGCAGATGTTCACCGGGCTTTCGCCGTGGTTGAACTGGCTGCCAGGGCGGCTGATGCACGTCAACATCCTGGGTTGCGGCATCTTCGGCTCGGTGTCGGGATCGTCTGCGGCGACGTGCGCCACCATCGCCAAGTCCGCGTTGCCGGAGCTGACGCGGCGCGGCTATGACGAGCGCACCACGCTCGGCTCGCTGTCTTGCGCGGGCACGCTGGGCATCCTGATCCCGCCGTCGATCACGATGGTGGTGTATGCGGTGTCGGCGGACGTGTCGATCATCCGCGTGTTCCTGGCCGGCTTTATCCCCGGGCTGATGCTGATGCTGCTGTTCTCCGGCTATATCGTTGTCTGGGCGCTGGCCAACCCGGACAAGACCCCGGCGCCAGACCGCTTCGACTGGCACGCGCGGCTGGCGTCGATCCGTCAGTTGCTGCCGTGCATCGTGCTGATCGCCTTTATCGCGTGGGTGATGGTCACCGGTTATGCCACCGCGACCGAAGCGGCGGCTTACGGCGTGGTGGCGTCGCTGGGGCTGGCGTGGGCGGGCGGCTCGCTGACGCGCGCGGCGTTCTGGGACAGCCTGATGTCGGCGACGCGGCTGACCGCGATGATCATGTTCGTGCTCGGCGCCACCTCGTTCCTGTCGGTGACGATGAGCTTTACCGGCATCCCGCGCGCACTGGCCGAGTGGGTGGCGGCGCTGCAACTGTCGCCGTGGGCGCTGATCGCCGTGCTGACGGTGATCTACATCGTGCTCGGCACCGCGCTGGACGGCATCTCGATGATCGCGCTGACGACTGCCACGGTGCTGCCGATGGTGCAGGCGGCCGGGTTCGACCTGGTCTGGTTCGGCATCTTCATCGTGCTGCTGGTGGAGATCGCCGAGGTGACGCCGCCGGTGGGGTTCAACCTGTTCGTGCTGCAGAGCATGACCGGCAAGGACAGCAACTATATCGCCCGGGTCTCGCTGCCGTTCTTCATGATGATGGTGGTCGCCATCGGCATCATCACGATCTGGCCGCAGGTGGTGACGTGGCTGCCTGACCTGGTCATGCAGCAGGAGGTCAAATAGCATGGGCCCGGCGCCGCTCGTGCGCCGCTGCGCTGGGCGGAGGCCGCTGACCGCATGCATGTGATTGTCATCGGCGCCGGCGTAATCGGCGTCTGTTCCGCGTGGTACCTGCGCCAGGCCGGCTTCGACGTGACCGTGCTGGAGCGGCGCGCCGCGCCCGCGCAGGAAACCAGCTTCGGCAATGCCGGCATGATCGCGCCGGGCTATGTCACGCCGTGGGCGGCGCCGGGCATGCCGGGCAAGGTGCTGCGCACGCTGTTCGCGCGCGAGGCGCCGGTGGTGTTCCGCCCGTCGGCGGACCCGGCGATGTGGCGCTGGATCGCGCGCTGGCTGCGCGAATGCGATCTGGAACGCTACCGTGCCAACAAGCTGCGCATGCAGCGGCTGGCGTTCTACAGCCGCGCCTGCCTGCACCGGCTGCGCAGTGAACTGGAGATCGACTACGAGCAGTCGCAAGGCTACCTGCAGCTGTTCCGCACCGCGCGCGACCTGGACCTGGCAGGCCCCGCGGTGGCGCTGCTGCGCGAGAACAATGTGCCGCACCGGCTGGTCAGCGCGCAGGAATGCCGGCGCATCGAACCCGGCCTGGCGGCCGATACGCCGCTGGCCGGCGGCCTGCACCTGCCCGAGGATGAGTCCGGCAACTGCCCGATGTTCGTGCGCGCGCTGCACCGGCATGCCGAGGCGGCGGGGGTCGCATTTCGCTTCGAAGCTCAGGTAGCGCGCATCCGGCCAGACCAGCGTGGCAAGCTGCAGGTCGAACTCGCGCACGGCAAGAGCGAGAGCGCGCTGGTGCTGGCCGCCGACCGCGTGCTGGTCGCCGCCGGGGTCGACAGTGTCCCGCTGCTGCGGCCGCTGGGCCTGCGCGTGCCGCTGTATCCGGTCAAGGGATACTCGATCACGCTGCTGGTGCGCGACGAACTGCAGGCGCCGCTGGGCGCGCTGATGGACGAGTCGTACAAGATCGCGATCACGCGGCTGGGCAACCGCATGCGCGTCGCCGGCACGGCCGAGCTGGGTTCGCGCCGGCTCGACCTGCGCCCCGCCGCGCTGCGCACACTGGTCAAGGTAGCGCGCGACTGGTTCCCGGTGGCGGGCAACTACCAGGAAGCCACGCAATGGGCCGGTGCGCGCCCGATGCTGCCGGACGGACCGCCGCTGATCGGCCCCACCGCCGTGCCCGGCCTGTTCCTTAACCTCGGCCACGGCTCGACGGGCTGGGCGATGAGCTGCGGATCAGGCAAGATTGCGGCTGACCAGATCGCCGCCAGCGCCGGCGCGGCACGCGGGCCCGACATCGACATGGAGGGGCTGCTGCCGGACCGCTATGGCCTTGGCCCCGCCGGATAGCCACCATGAGCCACCCTGCCACTTCCACCGCCGCGCCGCAAGACCAGGGCGACGGCTGGTTCGAGCTCGACGCCGCCTCGCCCTTGGCTGTGCCGCTGTACGACGTCGCCGCCATCCGCCGCATCGAGAATGCCGCATTCGCACGACTGCCTTCGTTCACGCTGATGTCGCGCGCCGGCGCTGCCGCCGCGGACTGGCTGGCGCGGCATGCGCCGGCGGGTCCATTGTTATTTCTTGCCGGGCCGGGCAACAACGGTGGCGACGCACTGGTGGCCGCGACGCTGCTGCACGGCGCGGGCCGCACGGTGCAGGTATGGATCGCGGCGGACCCGGCCCGGCTGCCGGCCGATGCGGCGATCGCGTGGCAGCAGGCGCAGGCGGCCGGCGTGCCGATCCGAGAAGCCGGGGAGATGCCGGCATCCGCATCGGATCCCGCACCGGAGTGGCCGCCACAGGCCGCCGCCATCGTCGACGGCCTGCTCGGCATCGGGCTGAACCGCGCGGCCGGCGGCGCCATGGCGTGGTGGATCGAGCAGGTTAACCGCAGCGGGCTGCCGGTATTCGCGCTCGACATTCCCAGCGGGCTGTTCGCCGATACCGGTGCGGGCGCACCGGCGATCCGCGCCCGCCGCACGCTGACCTTCATTGCCGCCAAGCCCGGCCTGCTGACGCTGGATGGCCGCGATTGTGCCGGCGCCGTCGACATCGCGCCGATCGGCCTCGACTATCCTCCCGCGGAACCGCCGCATGCAATGGCCAACGGCACGGCGCTGTTCGGCGCAGCGCTGCCGCGACGGCACCATGCCGGCAACAAGGGCACGCATGGCTCGCTGGCGGTGATCGGCGGCAACCACGGCATGACGGGCGCGCCCTTGCTCGGTGCCCGTGCCGCGCAGTTCCTGGGCGCGGGCAAGGTCCATATCGGCTTTCTCGCGCAGCCGGCGCCGCTGCTCGACCCGGTGCATCCGGAACTGATGCTGCATGCGCTGGACGGCCTGGCGCCGGGCGCAATGTCGGCACTAGTGATCGGCCCCGGGCTTGGCACCGACGCCACGGCGCAGCGACACTTCGCGCGGCTGCTGCAGGCACTAGCCACGACGCCGGTGCCGACGGTGCTCGACGCGGATGCGCTCAACCTGCTCGCTGCCGATCCCGCCCATGCCGGCGCGCTGGCCGCCGCCCGCGCACCCTGCGTGATGACGCCGCACCCGCTTGAAGCGGCGCGCCTGATGGGCACCTCGGTGACGGACGTGCAGCGCGACCGCATCGCGGCGGCCACCGCGCTGGCCAGGCAATGGCAGGCGGTGGTCGTGCTGAAGGGCTCGGGATCGGTGATCGCAGCGCCGGACGGCAGTCCCGCCACACTGAACCCGACCGGCAACGCGGCGCTGGCCAGCGCCGGCACCGGCGACGTGCTGGCCGGCATGATCGGCGCATTGCTGGCGCAGGGCATGCCGCCGCTGCCGGCCGCGCAGGCGGCGGTATGGATCCACGGCCAGGCGGCGGACGACCTCGTCACGCAAGGCACCGGACCGGCCGGCGTGACCGCCAGCGAACTGTACCTGCCCGCACGCGCCGTATTCAACCGGTTGCTCACGGAGAGCGGCGCGTGACGTCCGGTGCGCCGGTCACGACGCGGCCGTCAGACAACGTCCGATAGCTGGCTGGCACGCCGGATGCTATGTTGCAAGTGGTAACGATATGGCGTGGCGACCTGCACGGATGGTCACATTGCTGACGCTATACTTCCTGTCTGCGACTCGGCTCGCGCCCCTGCAACCTGAATTGTCCTGCATGCCCACTGACCTTCACGCCTGGAACGCCCTGCTTCGGCACCATGACACGATTCGCGATGCACAGATGCGCGAGTGGTTCGATGCCGATGGCAAGCAGCGCGTCGCGCAGTTTTCGCTGGAAGCCGCCGGCCTCTATCTCGACTATTCGAAGAACCGCATCACGCCCGAGACCATGCGGCTGCTGGTGCAACTGGCAGCCGAATCCGGTGTGCCGCAGCGGCGCGACGCGATGTTTGCCGGCGAGCATATCAACACCACCGAGGACCGCGCGGCGCTGCATGTGGCGCTGCGCGCCACGGCCGGTGATGGCTACAAGGTCGACGGCGAGCGCGTCATGCCGGCCATCCAGCAGGTGTTGGTGCGCATGCGCGACTTCTCCGAGCGCGTGCGCAGCGGCGCATGGAAAGGCGCCACGGGCGAACGCATCACCGACGTGATCAACATCGGCATCGGCGGCTCCGACCTCGGGCCGCGCATGGTATGCCGCGCGCTGTCGCACCTGTCCGACGCTGATGGCCACGACGGCCCGCGCATGCACTTCGTCTCCAATGTCGACGGCACCGACCTCGCCGAAACGCTGGTGCGCCTCGACCCGCAACGTACGCTGGTGATCGTCTGTTCCAAGACCTTCACCACGCTGGAAACCATGGCCAATGCGCGCAGCGCGCGTGCCTGGTTCATCGCCAGCGGGGTGGCCGAGAACGACCTGGCCAAGCATTTCGTCGCGGTCTCGACCAATACCGACGCGGTGCGCGAGTTCGGCATCGATCCCGCCAACATGTTCGAGTTCTGGGACTGGATCGGCGGGCGCTTCTCGCTGTGGTCGTCGGTCGGCCTGTCGATCACGCTGGCGGTGGGCTTCAACGCCTTTGCCGACCTGCTCGCCGGCGGCCACGCCATGGACGAGCACTTCCGCACCGCGCCGCTGGAGCGCAACATGCCGGTGATCCTCGGCATGCTGGGCATCTGGTACCGCAATTTCTGGCACCTGCCGACCAGCTGCATGGCGCCCTACTCGACTTCGCTCGAACTGTTCCCCGCATTCCTGCAGCAGCTGGAGATGGAGAGCAACGGCAAGTCGGTGCAGCTCGACGGGCAGCGCGTGCGCACGCATACCTCGCCGGTGGTGTGGGGCACGGCCGGCACCAACGGCCAGCATGCCTACTTCCAGCAGATTCACCAGGGCTCGCAAGTGGTGCCGGTGGATTTCGTCGCGCCGCTGGTGCCGCCGCGCCGGCTGCCGGGCCATCACGCCAAGCTGCTCGCCAACTGCTTTGCGCAGGCCGAGGCGCTGATGCGCGGCCGCAGCGCCGACGAGCTGCGCGCCGCGGGGCTGAACGACGAAGTTCGCATCGCCCATATGGTGTTCGATGGCAACCGGCCCAGCAATACCTTGCTGATGGAGGACCTGACGCCGCACGTGCTGGGCGCGCTGATCGCGCTCTATGAGCATCGCACCTTCGTGCAGGGCGTGGTGTGGAAGATCAATTCGTTCGACCAGTGGGGCGTGGAACTGGGCAAGATCCTCGCGCGGCCGATCGAAGCCGAGCTCACCGGCGCCGGCACCGGCCAGCACGACGCCTCGACCGCGGCGCTGATCGAGCGCGCCCGCGCGGTCCTGAAGGCAGGCGCCGCCAGCTAGCGCGTCAGACCTCAGCGCCCATCCATTCGTCGCTGGCCACACGGCCGGCGTCGATGGTCAGGATGCGCCCACAGCGTGCCGCCACCGAGCGGTCATGCGTGACCAGCACCAGCGTCGAGCCGGCGTCGCGGTTGAGCGCGAACATCAGCGCGATCACCGCCTCGCCGGTGGCCGTGTCGAGGCTGCCGGTGGGTTCGTCGGCAAACAGGATGTCGGGACGCGCGACGAACGCGCGTGCCAGCGCCACGCGCTGCTGCTCGCCGCCCGACAACGTGCGCGGATAGTGGCTCAGGCGCGCTCCCAGGCCGACGCGTTGCAGCATGTCCACCGCGCGCTCGCGCACCTGCGACGTTTCACCGCGCAATTCCAGCGGCAGCATCACGTTTTCCAGCGCGGTCAGGTGCCCCACCAGCTGGAACGACTGGAACACAAAGCCGACATGCCGGCCGCGCAGCGCTGCGCGCTGGTCCTCGTCCAGTGCATACAGGTCCTGCCCATGCAGGCGCACCGTGCCCGCGCTGGGCAGGTCCAGCCCGGCCAGCAGTCCCAGCAGCGTCGACTTGCCCGAGCCGGACGCGCCCACGATGGCCAGCGTTTCGCCCGGCGTGACGGAAAACGACACCTCGTGCAAAATCGTCAGCGAACCTGTCGTGTCGGCTACGGTCTTTCCAAGGGACTCGACGGCAAGAATGGAAGAGGACATGGATAAAGTGATCCGAGTGATCGGAGAAATCCGGCACAAAAGGCGCAGGCTGCTGCTGGCAGCCGCGGCGACGCTGACGATGTTGGGCGGGATGCAGCACGCACAGGCCGCAGCGCCTGCGTTGCTGGTGCTGGGCGACAGCCTGTCCGCCGAATACGGCATCACGCGCGGCACCGGCTGGGTCACCCTGCTGCAAGACCGGCTCAGGCAAGAGCGCTTCGATTATAACGTCGTCAATGCCAGCATCAGCGGCGAGACCACCATCGGCGGCAAGACTCGCTTGCCGGACCTGTTGTCGCGGCACAAGCCGGCCATCGTGGTGGTGGAGCTGGGTGCCAACGACGCCCTGCGCGGCCTGCCGCTGCAGACCACGGAGTCCAACCTGCGCCAGATCGTCAGCAGCGCGCAGAAGGCCGGCGCCGGGGTGCTGCTGGTCGGCATGCGCATCCCGCCCAACTATGGCCAGGACTACACCGAAAAGTTCTTCTCGCTGTATCCGAAGCTGGCCGGCGAATACAAGGTGCGGCTGGTGCCGTTCTTCCTCGACAAGGTGATGGCCAGGCAGGATTGGTTCCAGCCGGACCGCATCCACCCCACCGCCGAGGCGCAGCCGGCACTGCTGGAGACGGTGTGGCCGCAGCTCAAGCCGATGCTCAAGCGTAACGCTGACAGGTAGACGATTAAGAGATAAGAGACGATCACGGCGAAGCTTCCAGCAACAAAAAACCCCTGCCTCCATGGCAGGGGTTTTTTGCTTGCGGCGCGCGGCGTGGCGCGTGCCAGCCTTACCAGCCTTACTCGGCGTTCTGCGCCTGCTTGTCCGCCGGCGTCAACAGCTTGACCTTGGAGCGCGCCTTCAGGCTTTCATAGAAGGCCTGCAGGTCAGCCTGGCCGGCGAGTTGCGACAGTTGCTGCGCTTCGGCCTGGCGTTGCGCCGGGTTGGCTTGCGCCGGCTGGCTGACCTTGGAGATGCGATAGACGGCATAGCCATCGGCGCCCAGGTCAACGCCAACTACCGCGGGCAGCTTGGTGGCATCGGCCCGCATCACTGCCTCGACCGCCTTCGGCGGCACGCCATCGGCCTTGGCGCGCGACACGGTCTGCACCGCGCCGAAGCCGTCGGCGCTGTCGGCCTTCTTCAGCGCCTCGAGGCGCGCCTCGCCATCCTTGCGGGCCAGTTCCGCAGCCTGCTGGGCGATATAGCCTTCGCGCACCTTGGCTTCCACTTCCTCGAACTTGCGCACGGTGGCCGGGCGATAGTCGACGATGCGGGCCGCGACCAGCGTATTCGGCGCGACCTGGACGGCTTCGGTATTGCGCTTCTTCTGGACCGACTCTTCGCTGAACAGTGCCTTCAGCACCTTTTCGTTGTTGAGCGGGTTCTGCGCGCCCTGGGCCGGGTTCGGCTTGCGCGTCACGTTGTCGGCGGTCTGGATCGTCAGCTTGAATTTGTCGGCGGCCGGCTTCAGGCTGTCAGCCTGTTCGTACACCATGTTGCCGAAGGCGTCGGCCTGCTCGGCGAACTTCTTGTCGGCCAGCTGTTTGCGCAGCTCGGCTTCCAGTTCGGTGCGCACGGCTTCAAGCGGCCTGGTTTCCGACGCCTTGACGCCGGTCAGCTTGATGATGTGGAAACCGTAGTCGGTCTCGACCACGTCGCTGATCTGGCCATCCTTGAGCGCGTACATCGCCTCCTCGAACGGCTTGACCAGCGCGCCCCGGCCCATGAAGCCGAGGTCGCCGCCCTTCTCGGCCGAGCCCGGATCCTGCGACTGCTTCTTCGCCACATCGGCAAAGGTCTCGGGATGCTTGCGCAGCTCTTCCAGCAGCTTGGTCGCCTTGTCCTTGGCGGCCTGGCGTTCGCCAGCCGGTGCATCCTTCGGCGCGACGATCAGGATATGGCTGGCACGGCGCTGCTCATCGGTACGGAAGCGCGCGATATTGCTTTCGTAGTAGGACTTCAGCTCTTCCGGCGTGACCGCCTGCGCGGCAGCAAGGGCTTCGCCCGACAGCACCAGATATTCGACCTTGGCCTGCTCCGGCACCGAGAACGCCGACTGGTGGCTGTCATAGTAAGCCTTCAGCGCGGCGGCATCGGGCTGCACCTTGGCGGTGTAGCTGGCCGGCTTGAACACCAGTGCCTGCACATCGCGCTGCTGGTCGCGCACGGCGATCAGGCGCTCGAGCAGCGACTTGGGCATAAATGCCGTGGCGGCCACCGAGGCGCCCAGTTGCTGCGTCGCCAACTCGAAGCGCATGCGGGCATCGAACTGCTCGGGCGTCATGCCCTGCGACTGCAGCAGCTGCAGATAGGCCTTGTCGTCGATCTTGCCGTCCGCCTTGCGCGGCAGCTGCGCGATCGCCGGCAGGTTGCTGATTTCCTCGAGCAGCTTGGCATCCGACACGGTCAGGTGCTCGCGCGCCACGGTATTGGCCATGACGCGCTGCAGGATCAGCTGGTCCAGTACCGCCTTGCGCGCCTCCGGGCCTTCGAACTGGCGCGGATCGTAGTTGTTGCCGAGGATCTGGCGCGCACGCTCGCTCTGGTCACGCACGACGTTGTCGACTTCCTGCACGCTGATGGCCCGGCCCTCGACCTTGGCCGCATCGTGCGAGCTGTCCATGAAGCGCGAGTAGCTCTCCACGCCGAAGAACACGAACGACGGGAAAACAAGCACCAGCAGCAGCAAGAGCATCAGGCGCCGGTTGTTGCGTACGAAATCAAGCATGCGGATTCGGGTAGTGGATTGGCACGAAAGACAAACTTCGCGATTCTAGCAGGAGCCGGTGGGGGCAGACCTTTTGTGGAGGGCGCGAAACATGGCGCAGAAAGGAAAAACGCCCGCGAAAGCGGGCGTTTCATAAAACTGGCGGAGTGGACGGGACTCGCCCACGTCCCGCGGGCCGCGGCTGCGCTTGCAAGCGCAGCCCTTCGACTCCCGCCGGAAGCCGCGCAGGCGGCTTCCTCCACTCCGCAAAAATGAAAAACGCCCGCGAAAGCGGGCGTTTCATAAAACTGGCGGAGTGGACGGGACTCGAACCCGCGACCCCCGGCGTGACAGGCCGGTATTCTAACCGACTGAACTACCACTCCTTTGTCGGTTGCTTCCTGCCGCATATGTACCGCACTTGCGATGGGGAACGTGGTGGGTGCTGAGGGGATCGAACCCCCGACCTACGCCTTGTAAGGGCGCCGCTCTACCAGCTGAGCTAAGCACCCGTTCGACCATCGCAGGCAAGCTGCCTGCAGGTTGCTTTCGCTTCGCACCTCGCGGCAGCTGCCGTGGTTTGCGTTGCGAGGGCGCAAGTGTAATACAGGAGATTTCAGTTTGCCAAGGCCGTGCGCATAAAAAAACGCCGCCGGGCATCGCTGCCCCGCGGCGTTCATTTCACGCAGCCAATCAGTGGTGCAGACGCTCCACCTTGGCCGTGGCCTTGTCCGCCACGTCAGCGGGCTTGGCATCTTCTTCCGGCAACGGCTCGGGCTTGCGCTCGAGCGCCAGTTCCAGCACCTTGTCGATCCAGCGCACAGGCACGATCTCGATGGCGTTCTTCACGTTGTCGGGGATCTCGGCCAGATCCTTGACGTTTTCCTCCGGGATCAGAACCAGCTTGATGCCGCCACGGTGGGCCGCCAGCAGCTTCTCCTTGAGGCCACCGATCGGCAGCACCTCGCCGCGCAGCGTGATCTCGCCGGTCATGGCGACATCCGCGCGCACCGGGATGCCGGTCAGCACCGACACCAGCGCCGTGGTCATGGCACCGCCTGCCGACGGGCCGTCCTTGGGCGTGGCGCCTTCGGGTACGTGGATGTGGATGTCGCGCTTCTCGAACATCTCATCCGTGATACCCAGGCGGCGTGCCCGCGAACGCACCACCGAACGCGCGGCCTCGACCGATTCCTTCATGACGTCGCCCAGCGAACCGGTGCGGGTGATGTTGCCCTTGCCCGGCATGATCGCGGCTTCGATGGTCAGCAGGTCGCCACCCACTTCCGTCCACGCCAGACCGGTCACCTGGCCTACCTGGTTTTCCTTGCCGGCCAGGCCGAAGTCGTACTTGCGCACGCCGAGGAACTTGTCGAGGTTCTCCGAATCGACCTTGATCGTGCCGGACTCCTTCTTCAGCAGCAGGAGCTTGACCGCCTTGCGGGCGATCTTGGACACCTCGCGCTCAAGCGAACGGACACCAGCTTCGCGCGTGTAGTAGCGGATGATGTCGCGGATCGCGGCATCGGTCACCTCGATCTCGCCAACCTTCAGACCATTGTTCTTGATCTGCTTCGGCAGCAGGTAACGTGTGGCGATGTTGAGCTTTTCTTCCTCCGTGTAACCCGACAGGCGGATCACTTCCATCCGGTCGAGCAGCGGCGGCGGGATGTTCAGCGAGTTCGACGTCGCCACGAACATCACGTCGGACAGGTCGAAGTCCACCTCGATGTAGTGGTCCTGGAACGTGTGGTTTTGTTCCGGGTCCAGCACCTCAAGCAGCGCCGACGACGGATCGCCGCGGAAGTCCATGCCCATCTTGTCGATTTCATCGAGCAGGAAGAGCGGATTGCGCACGCCGACCTTGGACAGGCTCTGCAGGATCTTGCCCGGCATCGAACCGATGTAGGTACGGCGGTGGCCGCGGATCTCGGCCTCGTCACGCACGCCACCCAGTGCCATGCGCACGAACTTGCGGTTCGTCGCGCGCGCCACCGACTGGCCGAGCGAGGTCTTGCCCACGCCGGGAGGCCCGACCAGGCACAGGATCGGCGCCTTCACCTTGTCCACGCGCTGTTGCACCGCGAGGTACTCGAGAATGCGTTCCTTGACCTTCTCCAGGCCGTAGTGGTCTTCATCCAGCACGCGCTCGGCGTTGGCCAGGTCGTTGTTGACCTTGCTCTTCTTGCGCCACGGCAGGTTCACCAGCGTGTCGATGTAGTTGCGCACGACGGTGGCTTCGGCCGACATCGGCGACATCAGCTTGAGCTTCTTGAATTCGGCGTCGGCCTTCTTCTTGGCTTCCTTCGGCATGCGCGCAGCCTTGATGCGCTTGTCGAGCTCTTCCAGGTCGGCGCCTTCTTCGCCCTCGCCCAGTTCCTTCTGGATGGCCTTGACCTGCTCGTTCAGGTAGTACTCGCGCTGGCTCTTCTCCATCTGGCGCTTGACGCGGCCACGGATGCGCTTTTCAACCTGCAGGATGTCGATCTCGCCCTCGAGTTGCGACAGCAGGCTTTCCAGGCGCTCGGTCACATTGACCATCTCCAGGATCTTCTGCTTCTGCTCGAGCTTGATCGGCAGGTGCGCGGCGATGGTGTCAGCCAGGCGCCCTGCCTCGTCGATGCCCGACAGCGAGGTCAGGATCTCCGGCGGGATCTTCTTGTTGAGCTTCACGTACTGGTCGAACTGCGACACGATCGCGCGGCGCAGGGCCTCGGTCTCGGCGCTTTCGCCAGGTGCGGGCGGCACGGGCACGGCTTCGCACATGAAGTGCGATTCGTCCTCGCTCACCTCGCGGATATTGGCACGCTGCGTGCCTTCGACCAGCACCTTCACGGTACCGTCGGGCAGCTTCAGCATTTGCAGGATATTCGCGATGCAGCCGACCTCATACAGGTCGTCGGCGGTCGGCTCGTCCTTGGCCGCCGTCTTCTGGGCTACGAGCATGATGCTCTTGCCCGCCTCCATCGCAGTCTCAAGCGCCTTGATGGACTTCGGGCGTCCCACGAACAGCGGGATCACCATGTGCGGAAACACCACCACGTCGCGCAGCGGCAACAACGGGAGGCGAATCGGCTCGGCCGGGAGGAGTTGTGTTCCGGACATCATTTTCCCCAAGTCAGTCATTTAAGGCGTAAATTGGGCCGCCTGATTCGATTACAAGATACATGCCAATCGATTCACCAAGGCAGGGAGATGCCGCTCCCTGCACTTGCAGGCCCCTCTGAAACAGCATACCCGCGTTTCCTCCTTCTCGTCGGTGGAAATAAACAAAAAAAGCCGCTCGCTTCTACGCGAACGGCTTTCTCGCCTGGCTGCCGGTGTGGTTCCAAACACTTACCACCGTTGGCAGCCCTCGCGTCAGTTGGAGCCTGCCACTTTCGGCTGCTGCTCTTCGTACATCAGCAGCGGCGGCGCATCCCCGGTAATCGTATTTTCATCGATCACCACCTTTTGCACGCCCTTGTAATTCGGCAGGTCATACATGACGTCCATCAGCGATTGCTCCAGGATCGAACGCAGGCCGCGGGCGCCGGTCTTGCGGCGGATCGCCTTGCGCGCGATCGCGGTCAGCGCGCCCGGGCGGATTTCCAGCTCGACGCCTTCCATCGCCAGCAGCTTCTGGTATTGCTTGACCAGCGCGTTCTTGGGCTCGACCAGGATCTGCACCAGCGCGGCCTCGTCCAGCTTGGACAGCGTGGCGACCACCGGCAGGCGGCCGATCAGCTCGGGGATCAGGCCGAACTTGATCAGGTCTTCCGGCTCCGTCTGCGGCAGGACTTCGCTGACGTCGCGCTCTTCCTTGCTCTTGACCTGCGCGGCAAAGCCGATCCCGGTCTTGTCCGAGCGCTGCATGATGACCTTTTCCAGGCCGTCGAACGCGCCGCCGCAGATAAACAGGATGTTGGTCGTGTCGACCTGCAGGAAGTCCTGGTTCGGATGCTTGCGGCCACCCTGCGGCGGCACCGAGGCCATCGTGCCCTCGATCAGCTTCAGCAGCGCCTGCTGCACGCCCTCGCCCGACACGTCGCGCGTGATCGACGGGTTGTCGGACTTGCGCGAGATCTTGTCGATCTCATCGATGTAGACGATGCCGCGCTGCGCCTTCTCGACTTCGTAGTTGCAGTTCTGCAGCAGCTTCTGGATGATGTTCTCGACGTCCTCGCCCACGTAGCCGGCTTCGGTCAGCGTGGTCGCGTCGGCGATCACGAATGGCACGTTGAGCAGGCGCGCCAGCGTCTGCGCGAGCAGCGTCTTGCCGGAGCCGGTCGGCCCGATCAGCAGGATGTTGCTCTTGGACAGCTCGACGTCGTCCTTCTTGCCGAGGTGCTTCAGGCGCTTGTAGTGGTTGTAGACCGCGACCGCCAGGATCTTCTTGGCCTGTTCCTGGCCGATCACATACTGGTCCAGGCTTTCGCGGATTTCGTGGGGCGTGGGCAGGTCCGAGCGCGCGGCCGCGGCGGCGTCTTTCTCGGTTGCGGTGGCTTCGTCACGAATGATCTCGTTGCACAGGTCGATGCATTCGTCGCAAATGAACACCGAGGGGCCCGCGATCAGCTTCTTGACCTCATGCTGGCTCTTGCCGCAGAAGGAGCAGTAGAGAAGCTTTTCGCTGGATGAACCTTTTTTGTCCGCCATAGGAATCAGTCACTTTTGCATTGCGCACACCGCGGGGCGAAAGGCTCCCCAGCAATACGCTTTAAACGCATCATACGCCAAAACAATTGGCCTCACCGGCGCTCTCCCCCAGCTGTGGGGCAAAAGCAAAAAACGAGGCACAAGGCCTCGTTCCGGTGTAGCCTTCGCCAGTTGGGCAATGCTGCCGCGCCAGGACGTTCCGCGCAATGCGGGTTTCCCGGCAGGCTGGCATAGCCGCCGTTGCGGATTGCGCCGCCGACGGCCCGTGGCATCAGCCGCGGCGGGCGATGACCTTGTCCACCAGGCCGTAGTCCACCGCCTGGTCGCCGCTCATGAAGTTGTCGCGATCGGTATCGCGTGCAATCTTCTCGACCGGCTGGCCGGTCACTTCCGACAGGATGCTGTTCAGCCGCTCGCGCAGGTACAGGATCTCGCGCGCCTGGATCTCGATATCCGAGGCCTGGCCGCGCGCGCCGCCCAGCGGCTGGTGGATCATGATGCGCGAGTTGGGCAGCGCGAAACGCTTGCCCTTGGCGCCGGCCGCCAGCAGGAAGGCGCCCATGCTCGCCGCCATGCCCATGCACAGCGTGGACACGTCCGGCTTGATGAACTGCATGGTGTCGTAGATCGCCAGCCCCGCCGAGACGGAACCGCCCGGCGAGTTGATGTAGAGCGACACGTCCTTGTCGGGGTTCTCGCTCTCCAGGAACAGCAGCTGTGCCACCACCAGGTTGGCGGTCTGGTCGTTGACCTCGCCCACCATGAACACCACACGCTCCTTCAGCAGGCGCGAATAGATGTCATAGGCGCGCTCGCCCCGGCCGGACTGCTCGACGACCATCGGCACCAGCCCCAGGCCCTGGGTTTCCAGTGCCGAAGCCTGCGTGGTGGCGAGACGGTCAAGCAAATCATTGCGGGTCATGCAGGTTCTCCATGGATTCATCGGATCGCAAGGCGATCAGTCACTCGGGACACTGGCCCGCTTTCGCTTGCCTCCGCGCCGGGGCGCGGAAGAAAGCGGGCTTGCGGGTTATCCCCGACCTCAGGCAGCTTGCTGCTGGTTGCCTTCGGCGGTGAGTTCCTCGAAGGACACCTTCTTGTCGGTGACCTTGGCCTTGTCGCACACGAAATTTACCACGTTGTTTTCGAGCACGTAGGCTTCCATTTCAGCCAGGCGTTGCTGGTCGCCGTAGTACCAGCGCATCACTTCCTTCGGGTCTTCGTAGCTCTTGGCGAAGTCCTCGATCTCGGCCTTGATCTGGTCGGCCTTGGCTTCCAGGCCGTTGGCCTTGACGATCTCGGCCAGGATCAGGCCCAGCTTGACGCGGCGCTCTGCCTGCTGCGCGAACATCTCGGCCGGGATCGGCATGTCCTTGGCATTGGGCATGCCACGCTGTTCCAGGTCGCGGCGGGCCATCTCGACCAGGCGCTCCTGGTCCTGCTCGATCAGGGCCTTGGGCACGTCCAGCTCGCTCGCCTTCAGCAGCGCTTCCATGACCTGGTCCTTCAGCATCGAATGCGTACGGCGCTTGACTTCACGCTCCAGGTTCTCGCGGATGTCGGCGCGCATCTTCTCGACGCTGCCGTCGGCGATGCCCAGCGACTTGGCGAAGGCTTCGTTGACTTCCGGCAGGTGGGCCCACTCGATCTTCTTCAGCGTCACGGTGAACTCGGCGGTCTTGCCGGCCACTTCCTTGCCGTGGTAGTCCTCCGGGAACGCCAGCGGGAAGGTCTTGCTCTCGCCGACCTTCAGGCCCAGCGTGGCCTGCTCGAACTCGGGCAGCATGCGGCCTTCGCCCAGCACGAACGGGAAGTCCTCAGCCTTGCCGCCGGCGAACTCTTCACCGTCGATCTTGCCGACGAAGTCCAGCGTCACGCGGTCGCCGTTCTGGGCGGTGACGTCGGCACCGCCGTCGCCATGCTCGCCGGCTTCGCCGCGGGCGTGGTAGTGCACGCGCTGCTTGCGCAGGATGTCGACGGTCTTGTCGACTTCGGCGTCGGTGATCTCGGTGCCGGTGCGGGTGACTTCGGCGGCCGACAGGTCGCCGATCTTCACTTCCGGGTACACCTCGAAGGTGGCATCGAACGCGACTTCGTCAGCGCCCACGCCTTCGGTCTTGACTTCGAACTTGGGCTGGCCGGCAACCTTGACGTCCTGTTCCTTGGTGATGTCGAAGAACTTGCGCGCGGCCTTGTCGAAGCGCACTTCGAACTCGACTTGCTGGCCGTACTGCTTCTCGACCATCTTCATCGGCACCTTGCCCGGACGGAAGCCCGACATCTTCACGGTCTTCGACAGGCGAACCAGGCGCTCCTGCTTTTCCTTCTCCACTTCGGCCTTGGGGATGGCCAGGGTCACCTTGCGGTCCAGCTTGCCGAGGTTCTCAATCACGTTCGACATGGTCGTAGATCCAATCCAGAAATGTAGTTGTGTTCGTTGGCGCTACCGCTTGCGCTGCGCCATATGCAGCACTGCCTGGGGCCGCCGCGGCGCGACGGCGCACGGAGGGCTCCGCGCAAACGGAAAACGGGGATTATCGCACGGTTTTGATTCGCTTCCGGCGTTTTTACCCTGAAGCGGGCCGGGAACCGCTTTCCGGCACCCTCGCCCCTAGCTCACCTGGCCGTGGCGCAGCGCGCGCAGCAGCAAGCGTGCCGGATCGATGGCATCGGCCAGGTCGGCCTCGAGCGGCAGCGGCTCGCCTTCGATCTGGCTGGCCAGCAGCTCGCCCCCCAGTGCGGACCATGTGAGGCCGCGCGACGCATAGGCAAGGGCCGCGTACAGGCCGGGGATTCTCGGCAGGTCGCGCAGGTGCGCGCCGCGCAAGGCACCCGCGTGCGCACGTGCCGCCGCTTCGTCGGCGACCTGCCCGATCAGAGGCAGCCGGTTGTGCGTGACCGTGCGCACGCCGACATAGCCGGTGAGCGCGGCGGGGTCGATGCCGGCCACCGCGCCGGCCTGCCGCGGCAGCAGGCCGGCCAGGCGCGCGAGGTTGGCGGCATGCACGTCCGGATGATCGGCCAGTGGCCCTTCGTCGGGGTCGTAGCTGGAGCCGACGCGGCCCGTGTCGTCGGCGGCACGCGGCAGCAGGTAGCCCGCGCCCGTGACCACGCAGTCCGGCCAGCCGCCGATCGCATCGACCTGCGCGGCCGGCAGCGTGGTGAGCTGGCCGCGCACGCGCCGCATGGTCCAGTGCTGCTGCGGCAGCAGGTGCTGCGCCTCGTGCGCATTGGCCAGCACCAGCACCGGCGCCGACGCCAGCACGGCGCCGTCGGCAGCCAGCGCGTGCCACCGGTCGTCGTCGCGCGCGATGCGCGCCACGCGGCAACCGAAGCGCGGGGCGACGGCATCGCCCGCACGCGCCAGCTGCGCCTTGCAGACATCGGGCGGCGCAACCCAGCCGCCGGCCGGGAACCACAGCCCCCCTCGCGGCACGCCGGCCCGGTGGGCGGACGCCGCCTCTTCGGCACTCATCCAGCGCACGAACGATTCCGGCAGTCCCATGGCCGCGAGCGCGGCGCGCTGGGCCTCGCCCTCGGCTTCGTCCTCGCCGATCTGCAGCACGCCGCAGCCGTGCCAGCCGACCGGGTGACCGGCTTCGCCCAGCGCCGCCCAGGCTCGCAGCGCATACTGGTTGCCGGCGCGCGAAAGGCGCGAAAGCAGGCTGTCGTCGGCAGACACGTGGGCATGCATGGCCGCCGCGCGATGCGCCGAGGTCTGCCGCGCCGGGCCGTCATGGGCATCGAACAGCGTAATGCGCCAGCCGCGCGCGGCCAGGCGCTCGGTCACGGCGCAGCCGGCCAGGCCGGCACCGATCACGATGGCATGCCGGTCGGGCCATTGCGCCGCCAGCGGCGGCGCATGGCGGCGCGACTTCCACAGCGGGCGGAAGCGCGCGACCGTCATGTCGCGCTTGCCACCGAAGCCTGGCGCCTTGCTGGCCTCGAACCCGACCTCCTTCAGCCCGCGCCGGACAAACCCGGCGGCGGTGTAGGTGGCCAGCGTCGCGCCCGGCCGGGCCAGCCGCGCCAGCCCGCGGAACACCGGCGGCGACCACATGTCCGCATTGCGCGCCGGGGAAAAGCCGTCGAGGTAGAAGGCGTCGGCGCCCACCGACAGCCTGGGCAGCAACTGCCCGGCGTCGCCAAGCGCAATCGTCAGCACCACCTGCCCGCCGTCGAAGGCAAGCCGGTGCAGGCCCGGCAAGGCGTCGGGCCATTGCGCCTGCAGCGCCTGCGCCAGCGGTTCCAGCCCTTGCAGGCCGGCATGCAGCCGGGACAGGCCCTCGCGCGTGAAGGGATGCTTCTCGATCGAGACGAAATGCAGCGTGCCGCAGCGCCGGGGATCGTCGCGCCACGCCTGCCAGGTCGCCAGGAAATTCAGCCCCTGGCCGAAGCCGGTCTCGACGATGACGAACTGGCGCTGCCCGGCCCACGCCTGCGGCAGGCCGTTGCCGCCCAGGAAGACATGGGCGGCCTGCGCCAGCCCGCCTTCGGTGCTGTGGTAGACGTCGTCGTAGCGGGGTGAATACGGGGTGCCCTCGGCAGACAGGATGGGCTCGGCGGGCTCGAGTGCGCGCGGCATGGGATACGGATACTTGGGGCCCGGGCGGAGGTGCCGGACATGGGGAGGGGGCGACTCGCCGCGGATGGTAGCATAGCGGCCTTCCCCGCAGTGGCCACGCCGCCCTGCTCCCGATCTTGCGCCTCAGCGGCGCCCGCTTCGCCATGCTCAGCTATCGTCACGCCTTCCATGCCGGCAACCATGCCGATGTCCTCAAACATGCCATCGTCGTGCAGTTGCTCGAGCATCTGACGCAGAAGGACAAGGCGTTCTGGTACATCGACACCCACGCCGGCGCCGGTCTTTATGCGCTCGAGCACGAGTGGGCGCAGAAGAAGGCCGAGTTCGAGACCGGCATTGCGCCCCTGTGGCAGGCCGCCGCCAGCGGCACCGCGCTGCCGCCGCTGCTGGACGAGTACCTGGCCCAGGTACGGGCGCTGAACCAGGACGGCACACTGCGCCACTATCCCGGTTCGCCATGGCTCGCCTGGCAGATGCTGCGCGAGCAGGACCGGCTGCGCCTGTTCGAACTGCACAGCACCGAGATCCAGGTGCTGCGCGATAACTTCCGCGGCGCCGGCCGCCGCGTGATGCTGTACGACGGCGACGGCTTCGGCGGCATCAAGGCGATCCTGCCCCCGCCGCCGCGGCGCGCGCTGGTGCTGGTGGACCCGTCCTACGAAGACAAGCAGGACTATGCCCGCACCGTGCAGACCGTGCGCGACGGCCTGGAGCGCTTCGCCACGGGCGTCTACGCGGTCTGGTACCCGCAGGTGCAGCGGCGCGAATCGCTGCAGCTGCCGGTGCAACTGAAGGCGCTGCCGCTGAAGAGCTGGCTGCACGTGACGCTGACCGTCAGGAACCCGGTCGAAGGCGGCCTCGGCTTGCACGGCAGCGGCATGTTCATCGTCAACCCGCCGTGGCGGCTGAAGGAGATGCTGCAGGAGGCGATGCCGCTGCTGGTCGACCTGCTCGGCCAGGACGGCGGGGCGAAGTTCACACTGGAAGCCGAAGAGCGGTAGAGCGGCAGACCGACAGGCGCCGCCGCGCGAACTAGCGCGGCCAGCGCCGGCCACGGCCGCGCCACAGCCAGTCAAGCGCCAGGCCCGCCAGCACCCCACAGGCGTCCGCCACCAGGTCGAGCCAGTCGGCCTCGCGGTAGGCGGTCATGCCCTGCAGCAGCTCGATGACGCCGCCATAGACGACCAGCACCAGCAGCAAGGGCAGCCCGTGGCCGGCAAACGCGCGGCGCCCCAGCAGCGCCAGCACACCGAAGGCCAGCAGGTGATTGCTCTTGTCCCAGCCCGTTGTCGGCAGCGGCTGGGACGGCGGCATCAGCGACAGCGCCAGCACGGCGGCGGCGCAAGCCCAGAACAGCAGGCGCCATGGCGGCGCCTTGAGGGAGGAAGTCTGACCAGGGAGCATGGGACGAGGAGCGCGCCGCCCCATGCGGCACGCGTTGGCAATGCCGACAATATATATCGCTGGCCGGCAGGGCTGGATTCCCCCCGCGCCTTGCGCTACAATCCGCAGCCTCGTTGCGCTGCGGGCGCATAACTGCCGCGGCAGGCGCCGGCAGCAGCGGACCGATGAAAGGCGGGCAGTTCCAGCCGCCTTTTTTGCTTTCGAGTCTGCGCAGGCAACGAGCATCGCGGCCGCCCGTCCGGGCTGGGCCGCAAGGACCGCGAGGGTGGCGAAATTGGTAGACGCACCAGGTTTAGGTCCTGACGCCAGCAATGGTGTAGGGGTTCGAGTCCCCTCCCTCGCACCATCCGCCCTTCCTGTGGCGGCGCCAGCACATCCCCAATCGTCACGGAACCCTCTCAGGCAACGCGGATCGCCGCGCCGGCATTCACTCGTGCCATTCGACGGCCGCTGACACCGCCGCAACTGGCAGCGCTGACCGGCATGACCAGCAGTTCGGCTCAGCGGACAGTCCATACGCTCGAGGCGCGCGGCTACGTCGACAGGTATCAGCGAGCGCAGGGGTACGCCTGCAGTGAGGCGGAATTTTTCCTCGTCGACATGGGTGGTCTCGTCGCGCCGATCGTGTCGGTATTGCCGATGCCAGGAAAAGACTGGCGAGGTGGTAGAACACCTGAGTGCCAACGGCTTTCGCAGCCCTTCCCCGCCATCTATGCTGAAGGTGTTGGAGCGCTGTTGCGCACTTCGCCTGCCGCTCCAGTCTTCACCTCAGCCCTATCGGAGGGCATATGAAAGTTTCTGCCTTGCTGTTGGCAGCGTCGATGGCCGCTGGCTGGTCATCGCTCGCCCAGGCTGCCGGATGCCAGTACGACATGCAGTGCAAAGGGGAGCGGATCTGCCAGCAAGGGCAGTGCGTATTCCCTGATGCCGAAGAAACGGCCGAAGCCGGCGGGCCGAGCCCGGTTCCGGCGCCGACCCTCAAGCGCACACCGATGCCGCCACCGCCGCGCGGCTGCTGCACGGTAGCAGGCAAGCTCAAGCTGTCGCCGGCTTCGGCCTCCGACACCAGCCTGGTCACCGGCGACGCTTGCCAGGGCCTGACCAACTCCGGCAAGCCGGTTCCCGGCACGATCTGCAACTAGGCGCGCAGGCCTGAGGCGTGATGCTGGCGCGCCGCGGCCCGTCAGCTTGCCAGCGCCCCCACCCCTGCCTCGGGCCGCCTGATGCGGAACCACGCCGCATACAGCGCCGGCAGGAACAGCAGCGTCAGCACGGTGGCGATGATCAGCCCGCCCATGATCGCCACCGCCATCGGCCCCCAGAACATCGAGCGCGACAGCGGGATCATCGCCAGCACCGCCGCCGCGGCGGTCAGGATGATCGGGCGGAAGCGGCGCACCGCGGCCTCGACGATGGCGGTCCAGGGCGGCACGCCCGCGCTGATGTCCTGCTCGATCTGGTCGACCAGAATCACCGAGTTTCGGATGATCATGCCCAGCAGCGCGGTGATCCCCAGCTGCGCCACGAACCCCATCGGCGCGCGCAGCAGCAACAGCGTCGCGGCGGCGCCGATCAGGCCCAGCGGGCCAGTCAGGAACACCATCAGCGCGCGCGAGAAGCTGTGCAGCTGCAGCATCAGCAGCGTGAAGATCAGGAAGATGCACAGCGGCAGCTGCGCCGCGATCGAAGCGCCGGCCTTGCCGCTTTCCTCTTCCGCGCCGGCCACCGTGATGCGGTAGCCCGCCGGCAACTGCGCGCGCAGCTTGTCCAGCTGCGGGTTGATCTGCGCGGTCACGGTCGGGCCCTGGATGCCGTCGACCACGTCCGCCTGCACGGTCACGCCGAAGTCGCGGTTCTCGCGCCAGACCACGCCGGGCTCGGACTTCAGCGCCACGCGGGCCACTTGCGTCAGCGGTACGGTGCGGCCGGTGTTGGTCGGCACCAGCACGTTGTTCAGGTCGGACATGGCATCGCGCTCGTTGCGCGGCGTGCGCATCAAAATCTCGATCAGCTTGTCGCCGTCGCGGTACTGCCCGACCGGCACGCCGGTCAGCACGGTCTGCGTCACGCGCGCGATCGCGCTGGTGGTGACGCCCAGCGCGCGCGCCTTGTCCTGGTCGATCTCCAGGCGCAGCATCTTGACGTTCTCGTTCCAGTTGTCATTGACGCCGACCGTGTTCGGGTTCGCGCGCATCTCGGCCTTGACCTGGTCGGCCAGCTGGCGCACCGCGCCCGCCTCCGGGCCGATCACGCGGAACTGCACCGGATACGCTACCGGCGGCCCGTTCGGCAGCAGCTTGACGCGGCCACGCAGGTACGGCAATTCGGTGTCGAGCAGCGCGATGATGCGACGGCGCAATGCATCGCGCACCTCGGTGCTGACCGGCATCACGATCACCTGCGCCACGTTGCTCTGCGGGAAGATCTGGTCGAGCGGCAGGTAGAAGCGCGGCGCGCCGGTGCCGACGAAGGTGGTCAGGCTTTCCACCTGCTTGTCCTTGCCCACCAGCCGCTCGAAGCGCTTGGCTTCGGCTTCCATCTGGGCAAAGCTGGTGCCTTCCGACATCCACAGTTCCACCATCAGCTCGGGCCGGCTGGAGTCGGGGAAGAATTGCTTCTCGACGAACTTGAACGCATAGATGCCCAGCACGAACGTCACCAGCGTGATGGCGATCACGGTCTTGCGCCACGTCACGCACCAGTCCACCAGCCGGCGGAAGCGCGCGTAGAACGGCGTGTCGAACACCTCATGGTGCTCGCCGGCGCCCGGCCCGCGCGTCCTGAGCAGCAGGTAGCCGAGGTAAGGCGTGAAGTACACCGCCGCCAGCCACGACAGCACCAGCGCCAGCGCGGTCACGGCAAAGATGGCGAAGGTGTACTCGCCCACCGTCGAGCGCGCCAGCCCCACCGGCAGGAAGCCCGCCGCCGTGATCAGCGTGCCGGTCAGCATCGGCATCGCCGTCGAGGTATAGGCAAAGGTGGCTGCCTCCATCTTGGAGAAGCCCTCTTCCAGCTTGCGCACCATCATCTCGACCGCAATGATGGCGTCGTCGACCAGCAGCCCCAGCGCCACGATCAGCGCGCCCAGCGAGATCTTGTGCAGGCCGATGCCGAAGATGTGCATGAACAGGAAGGTCACCGCCAGCACCAGCGGAATCGTCAGCGCCACCACCAGCCCGGGCCGCACGTCCAGCCGCAGCGGCCGCGTATGCAAGCCCAGCGCGACAAAGCTGACCGCCAGCACGATCACCACGGCCTCGATCAGCACGCGCACGAACTCGCCCACCGATTGCCTGACCGCCTTGGGCTGGTCCTGCACCTGGTCCATCTCGATGCCGACCGGCAGCTGGCCGCGCAGCTTCTCGAAGGCCGCGCGCAGGTCCTTGCCGAGCTGGATGATGTCGCCGCCCTTCTGCATCGAGATGCCCAGCCCGATCACATCCTTGCCGTTGAAGCGCATGCGTGTCTGCGTGGGGTCGACATAGCCGCGGTACACATGCGCTATGTCGCCGAGACGGATATTGGCGATGCCGTTGGGCCCGCGCAGCACCAGGTTCTCCAGGTCGCCGACGCTGGCGAACTGGCCGGACAGGCGCACCTGCAGGTTGTCGCTCGGCGTGACCAGCACGCCGCTGCCGGTCAGGTTGTTCTGCTGCGAGATCTGGTCGGCGATGGCATTGATGTCCAGCCCGAGCTGGGCAAAGCGCGCCTGGTTGAACTCGATATAGACCTTCTCGTCCTGCAGCCCGATCAGCGACACCTTGGCCACCGACGGCACGCGCAGCAATTCCTGCCGCACCAGGTCGGCGTACTCGCGCAGCTCCTTGTAGTTGAAGCCGTCGGCGGACAACGCATAGATTGTGCCGTAGACGTCGCCGAACTCGTCGTTGAAGAACGGCCCGCGCACGCCCGCGGGCAGCGTCTGCTGGACGTCGCCGATCTTCTTGCGCACGGTGTACCAGATCTGCCCGGTTTCCTTCGCCGGCGAGGTGTCCTTGAGCTGGAAGATCACCGTGGTCTCGCCGGGCTTGGAGAAGCTGCGGATCTTGTCGGCGTAAGGCACTTCCTGCAGCTGGCGTTCGATCTTGTCGGTCACCTGCACCGCGATTTGCTCGGCGGTGGCGCCCGGCCAGAACGCCTGCACCACCATCACGCGGAAGGTAAAGGGCGGGTCCTCGTCCTGGCCCAGCTGGAAGAACGCCAGCAGGCCGCCCAGCAACAGCACCACCAGCAGGTAACGGGTCAGCGGCTGGTGCTCGAGCGCCCAGCGCGACAGGTTGAAGCGGGAATGATCCATGCCGGCTTCAGCCCTCCCTGGGGGTCGGCGCGGAAGCGGGCGCGACGGTCTGCAGCGGCCGCACCTTCTGCCCCGGGCGCAGCAGGTGTACGCCTGCGGTGACGATGGCCTGGCCCGGCGCCAGCCCCTGGCGCACTTCCACCTCGTTGCCGACGGCCTCGCCCAGCGTCACCGTGACCGGCTTGACCGTGCCGGCGGCGGCGTCGTAGATCCACACCTGGTTGCGGCCCTGCTCCTGCAGCAGCGCGGTCAGCGGCACGCGGATCGCGGGAGTGGCCCCGGTCCGCACGAAGGTCACCACAGCGGTCATGCCGAGCTTGAGGTCGGCGGGCGGATCGGGAATGGTGACGCGGGTCGCATAGGTGCGCGTGACCGGGTCGGCTGCCGCGGCAATCTCGCGCACGCGGGCGGGCAGCGCGCGCTTCGGCTCGGCCCAGGTATGGATACTGACATCGGTAATGCCGCGCAGCAGGTCTACCTGGTCTTCCGGCAGGCCGATCGCCACTTCCTTCTCCGCGGTCTGGGCCACGCGCACCACCGGCTGGCCCGCGGTGACGACCTGGCCCACCTCGGCGTCGATGGCCGTGACCACGCCGTCGGCGTCGGCGTGCAGCACGGCATAGCCGGTCTGGTTGGCCTGGCTGCGCAGGCCGGCCTGGGCCTGGCGCAGGCGCGAGTCGGCCGCCTCGAAACTGGCCTGGCGGCGGTGCTGCTCGGCGGCGCTGATAAAGCCCTTGGCGAACAGGTCGTTGTAGCGCTTCAGGTCGGACGCGGCAAGGTCGCGGTCGGTCTTCGCCGCCTCGAACTGGGCGCGCGAGCCTGCTTCGGCCAGCGAAAGATCGGTCGGGTCGAGCCGGGCCAGCGGCTGGCCCTTGGTGACGACGGCACCCACATCCACCAGGCGGGCCGCGATCTTGCCGCCCACACGGAACCCCAACCGCGATTCGACGCGCGGTCGCACGTCGCCGGAAAATTCGAAGGCGGTCTTGCCGCTGTGCTGGCTCAGTTGCATCAGGCGCACCGGACGGACTTCCTGCACCGGCTCGGCCTTCTTGCCGCAGCCCGCGACCATGACAGCGGCGACGGTCACCAGCGCGGCAGCCGCGAAGCGCCCGAAGCGCGCGCGGCGTAACGATTTTGTGTCAAAAAGAGTCGCTGCGGCCGCAACTTCCGGCACTGGGCAAAGCACTGGCATCGGTAAGCTAGGAGTCGGATGGAACAGCTGGCAAGGCAGGCCGTCGGCCGTGGAGGCCAGTGCCGGGCAATAAATAACTGGCCGGTCAGTAATATAGCGATCCCCGCGGGGGTGCGTCAAACGACAGGCGACGAAACGTCTGGAATGCCTCCTCGGGTGCCGTTCCCGGCGGACGAGCTGTGGTTAAATGGCCGCCGCCGGGTCGTCAGCCGGCGTCCGGCTGTCCGGATCGGCGATGCTACAATCGGCGCCCCGCGCTTCTGCCACCTTCCCCCACCCCATCTTCAGACCGAGACCGGCGTGACGCCCGATCAGTATTGCCAAGAGAAAGTCGCCCAGAGCGGCTCCAGCTTCTATTACAGCTTCCTGTTCCTGCCGGCCGAGCGCCGGCGCGCCATCACCGCGCTGTACGCCTGGTGCCGCGAAGTCGACGACGTGGTCGACGATACGCATGATACTGGCCTGGCGCACCAGCAACTGGACTGGTGGCGCGCGGAACTGCGGCGGCTGTTCGACGGCGCGCCCACGCACCCGACGACCCAGGCGCTGCAGCCGCATGTTGCCGGCGCCGGCCTGCCGCAGGGCGAAATGGCCGAAGTGCTCGACGGCATGGAGATGGACCTGACGCAGACACGCTACCTTGATGAGGCCGGCCTGAACCACTACTGCCATTGCGTGGCCGGCGTGGTCGGCACGCTCAGCGCGCGGCTGTTCGGCTATACCGACCCCAAGACGCTGGAGTTTGCCGAGAAGCTCGGCCTGTCGCTGCAGCTGGTCAATATCCTGCGCGACGTGGGCGAGGATGCCCGGCGCGGCCGCATCTACCTGCCCGTCAATACGCTGCAGCAGTTCCAGGTGCCGGCTTCGGAAATCCTCAAGGGCCAGCATTCCGAGCGCTTCGTCGCGCTGATGCAATACCACGCCGAACGCGCCCGCAAGCTGTACCGCGAGGCGCTGGCAGCCCTGCCCCGCCAGGACCGCCGCGCCCAGCGCGCCGGCCTGCTGATGGGGGCGATCTATCATGCGCTGCTCGATGAGCTGGAAGCCAGCCAGTTCCAGGTCCTCAGCCAGCGCATCGCACTGACGCCGCTGCGCAAGCTGTGGATCGCATGGAAGACCTGGATCCGCAATAGCTGACACATAGCAAACAGGCCGCAAGCCACGATACCCGCCATGACCCAGACCACCGCTTCCCTCGGCCAGGCCATCCTCGACCACGCCGACCAGCTCGCCCGCTTCTCCGACATGGAAGGCGGCCTCACCTGCGCCTACCTGACGCCGGCGCACCGCGCCGCGCAGGACCGGCTGGCGCAATGGATGGAAGCCGCGGGCATGCAGGTGCGCATCGACGCCATCGGCAATGTCATCGGCCGCTACGCCGCCGACCCCGCCGTCACTGATGCGCGCGTGCTGATGACCGGCTCGCACTTCGATACGGTGCGCAATGGCGGCCGCTATGACGGGCGCCTCGGCATCCTGCTGCCGATCGCCGTTGTGGATGCGCTGAACCGGGCCGGGATACGGCTGCCGTACCACTTCGAGGTGGTGGGGTTCGCCGAGGAGGAAGGGCTGCGCTTCAAGACCAGCTTCCTGGCCAGCAGCGTGCTGGCGGGCCGCTTCGACCCCGCGCTGCTCGCCCGCGCCGACGCTGACGGCGTCACGCTGGCCGAGGCGCTGGCCGCCTCCGGCCTGCCCGGCGCCGGCGGCCTGGATGCGCTGCGTGCCGCGGCGATCGATCCGGCGACACTGCTGGGCTTTGTCGAAGTGCATATCGAACAGGGGCCGGTGCTGCTGCACCACGGCCTGCCGCTGGGCGTGGTCACGCAGATTGCCGGAAGCAGCCGCTTCCAGGTCCGGGTGGAAGGCCAGGCCAGCCATGCCGGCACCACCCCGATGGGCATGCGCAAGGACGCCGCCGCGGGTGCGGCCGAGATGATCCTGCTGGTGGAAGAGCGCTGCGCCGCCGCGCCCACGCTGGTCGGCACCGTCGGCCAGCTGCAGGTGCCGAATGGCTCGAGCAATGTGATCCCGGCCGCCTGCACCTTCTCGATGGACATCCGCGCCGGCGCCGACGACATCCGCGAGGCGGCCATTGCCGACATCGTCGCCGGCATCGAACGGATCGCCGTACGGCGCGGGCTGTTGGCGCAGGTCGAGCGCGTGCCGCCGGTCAACAACGCGCCCTGCGCCCGCTGGCTGATGGACCAGTTCGGCGCGGTATTGAAGAAGCGGGGGATGAAGGCGTTCGAGCTGCCTTCCGGCGCCGGCCACGACGCCATGATGATGCACCGCATCACCGACGTGGCGATGCTGTTCGTGCGCTGCGGCAATGGCGGGATCAGCCACAACCCGCTGGAGACCATCACCGCCGAAGATGCGCAGCTGGCGGCCGAAGTCTTCGTCGACTTCCTGCGCCACTTCCAGCCGCGCGGCTGACAGCACACGGCAGCGCTCAGGTGCCGTCGTACATCTCCCGCCCGAGATCGTAGAGGCTCTTGCGCAGGCGGCGCCGCTCGTCCGGCGACAGCCGCGAACCGCCGCGCTCGCGTTCGTCCGCGCGGCGGCGGTCGGTCTCGCGTTGCTCGGCGCGATGGCGCTCGGCACGGGCACGCGCCTCGCGCTGGCCGTTGCCCGGATCGCTCGCCTGCGTCGACGGATGGCGCTTGAGCAGGTTGGCCATGCCGGCCGACTGGGCCCGCGCCGGCCCGGCCGGCCCCAGCAGCCATGCGGCAGCCGCAAGCGCAATACATGCGCCGGCTATACCATGCTGCGGAGGCCCGTGCCGGGTTCGGTTCACTTTCATTGATAATGGCGGTCTTGGCTTCGGGAAACGCGGTCGTTGAAACCATCTGAAGCCGGGGAAATTTCGTTACCCCGTCCGATCCCCGCCTGGCGCTGCTGGCCTCTGCAAGCATCGGGCCAGGGCCCGCGAGCCAGGGCAGCCGATGCCGCGGATCATGCAGTGCAAATGCGCGGAAAATCAGTCCGCAAGGAGCGCAAATAGACGGGATGGCGCAGTGTAATCGCACGATTGATGCACGCTGCCATACCACGGGGTAAAGTATGTAACGTTTTGTTAAGCCATTTTGAGCGAAAGCGATAGTCGCTAAGATACCGCCATGGAAAATACCAGCCACAAGATTCTTGTCGTCGACGATGACCCGCGTCTGCGCGATCTGCTGCGCCGCTATCTGGGCGAACAGGGTTTCACCGTGCTGGTGGCGGAAAACGCCACCGCGATGAACAAGCTCTGGCTGCGCGAGCGTTTCGACCTGCTGGTGCTGGACCTGATGATGCCGGGCGAAGACGGCCTGTCGATCTGCCGCCGGCTGCGCGGTGCCAACGACCAGACTCCGATCATCATGCTCACCGCCAAGGGCGAGGACGTGGACCGCATCGTCGGCCTGGAAATGGGCGCCGACGATTACCTGCCCAAGCCGTTCAATCCGCGCGAGCTGATCGCGCGCATCCACGCGGTGCTGCGCCGCAAGGGCCCGGCCGAAGTGCCCGGCGCCCCGTCGGAAACTCCCGAGACCTTTGCCTTCGGCGACTTCGTGCTGAACCTGGCCACGCGCACGCTGACCAAGAACGACGAGGAAATCACGCTCACCACCGGCGAATTCTCGGTGCTCAAGGTATTCGCCCGCCATCCGCGCCAGCCGCTGTCGCGCGAAAAGCTGATGGAAATGGCGCGCGGCCGCGAATATGAAGTGTTCGATCGCAGCCTGGACGTGCAGATCTCGCGCCTGCGCAAGCTGATCGAGCCGGACCCCAGCAACCCGCGTTTTATCCAGACGGTCTGGGGCCTGGGCTACGTCTTCATTCCCGATGGCGTGAAATAACCGATAACGGCCGCTGTTCCTATCGTGGCGACCGTTATCGGCAGAACCGCGACGCGGTTCTTTGGTTCGCTGTTCTGGCGAACCTTCATGCTTATCGCCCTGCTGCTGGCGATCTCGCTGGGCATCTGGTTCCAGAGCTACCGGCTGTTCGAACGCGCCCCGCGCGCGCAGCAGATCGCCATGCAGGTGGTCAGCGTGGTCAAGCTCACGCGCGCCGCGCTGCTCTACTCCGACCCCGCGCGGCGCCGCTTCCTGCTGCTCGACCTGGTGCAGAACGAAGGCATCAAGGTCTATCCGCGCGAGAAGGATGACGACTTCGCCGCGCCCACCGCCAATCCCTTCCTGACCTCGCTGGTCCAGCAGGAAATCCGCAGCCGCCTGGGCGAGGACACCGTGCTGGCCACCACCGTCAACGATATCCCTGGTGTCTGGGTCAGCTTCGAGATCGAGGGCGACGACTATTGGGTCGCGATCAGCCCCGAGCGCTTCGAACGCGTGCCCGGCATCCAGTGGCTGTGGTGGAGCATTGCCGCGCTGCTGCTGTCGATCATCGGCGCGGCCTTTATCACCGCGCGTGTCAACTATCCACTCAAGCGGCTGGCCAATGCCGCGCGCGCGATCGGCGCCGGCGGCGACCCACCGCCGCTGCCCGAGCGCGGCGCCAGCGAGGTGGCGCTGGCCAACCACAGCTTCAACCAGATGGTGCAAGACCTGCGCCAGCTTGACGACGACCGCGTGGTGATGCTGGCCGGCATCTCGCACGACCTGCGCACGCCGCTGACGCGGCTGCGGCTGGAGACCGAGATGTCGCCGATGGACACGCCCACGCGCGACGCCATGATCGCCGACATCGAGCAGATGGACGCGATCATCGGCCAGTTTCTCAACTACGCGCGGCCGCCGCTGGAGACCGTCGAACCGGTCGACCTGTCGGCACTGGTGCACGATGCCGTGGGCGTCTATGCCGCGCACGACGACGTGCGCGTGCATGTGCGCGCCAACGCGCCGGTGATGGCCGTGGCCAACCGCATGGAAGTCCAGCGCATCCTCGACAACCTGGTCGAGAACGCGCGCCGCTATGCCAAGGACGAGCAGAGCGGCATGGCGGTGGTCGAGATCTCCACCCGCGTCGATGACAAGGAAGCCGTGCTGACCGTAGCCGACCGCGGCAATGGCGTGCCCGAAGGCCAGCTGTCGCTGTTGACGCGGCCGTTCTACCGGCTCGACAGCGCGCGCAGCGAGGCCAAGGGCGCGGGACTGGGCATGTCCATCGTCAACCGCATCATGCAGCGCAACGGCGGACGGCTGCTGCTGGCCAACCGCCCCGCGCCCGATTCGGGCCTGGTGGTCAGCGCCTGCTTCCGCCGCGCCTGAGCGCGGCTGCCTTCCGCGCGCGTCGCAGCGGTGCCGTGCTGCAGCCGGCTTGAATCCCGGCGGATCGTCACCAACTTGCCCTTTGTGTGCCTGCCTTGCATGGCATACTTGCCGCTTCGCAGCGTCGACCCTGCCCGGCGCTGAACCACTGCATGCCGTGCCTATCGGGCTCTTTGAGAATATCAATTAGCCCCCCGCGGGATGTTCACGCATAATCACGTTTTGTCGCGGTGCGCCGCAGCAAAGTGCCTGGCAAGCTTCACGCCGGGCCAGCGGCGGACACTGTACTTATCGCAACCGTATCTGGAGATAGTCTTATGAAGACCGTTGGTGAAAAGCTCGAAGCCTTCCACGTCGTCGGTGTCAAGCCGGGTTTCAACAATCACGAAGAGAACGGCCAGTCGGCTTTCGAAGACATCACCGAAAAGTCGTTCGAAGGCAAGTGGAAGGTCATCTACTTCTACCCGAAGGACTTCACCTTCGTGTGCCCGACCGAAATCGTTGCCTTCGCCAAGCTGAACGGCGACTTCGCTGACCGCGACGCGATCGTGCTGGGCGGTTCGACCGACAACGAGTTCGTCAAGCTGGCATGGCGCCGCGAGCACAAGGACCTGAACAAGCTGAACCAGTGGCAGTTCGCCGACGTGACCGGCTCGCTGATCGACCAGCTGGGCGTGCGTGACCAGGCCGCCGGCGTGGCCCTGCGCGCGACCTTCATCGTCGACCCGGACAACGTGATCCAGCACGTTTCGGTGAACAACCTGAACGTCGGCCGCAACCCGGACGAAGTCCTGCGTATCCTGGACGGCCTGCAAACGGACGAGCTGTGCCCGTGCAACCGTGCCGTTGGTGGCGCAACGCTGTAATTTGCGCTGTCACCTGCAATTCTTCGCCAGACACCGTGGCGAGCCGCGGAGGGCCCTGCCCTCCGCTCCGAAACCCGCTTGCGCGGGTTTTTTGGGCCCCGATCGATAGGAGAAATAAATGGAATTCCTCAGCACAATTAAAAATCTCATCCCCGATTACGCCAAGGATATCCGCCTGAATGTGGACGGCACCATCGCCCGTTCCTCGCTGGAAGGCAACGATGCGGTCGGCGTGGCGCTGGCGGCGGCATTCGCGGCGCAGAGCAAGGTGCTGGTGGATGCCATCCGCAATGCCGGCGTGCTATCGCCCGAGGAAACCAACGGCGCACTGACCGCCGCGGCGCTGATGGGCATGAACAACACCTGGTACCCGTACGTCGAAATGGCGGACGATACCGACCTGTCGACCCAGCCGGCCGGCCTGCGGATGAACGCCTACGCCACCCATGGCGGCGTGGACAAGCGCCGTTTCGAGATGTACGCTCTGGCCGCGTCGATCGTGGGCAAGTGCCACTTCTGCGTGAAGTCGCACTACCAGCTGCTGAAGAACGAACAGGGCATGACCGCGCAGCAGCTGCGCGACGTGGGCCGCATCGCCGCGGTGATCGTGGCCGCGGCCAACGTGATCGCCGCCGAGTAAGCAGGCAGCGAGCACGTAACGAGCACGCAACAAGCACACAGCGCGCCCCCGCGCCCTCCGACGGGGCCGTCCCACGGCCCCTGTAGCACAGCAGCCGGCAGCTTCCCAGCGGGAACTGCCGGCTGTTCCCATCTTGCAACCGCCCCCGCATCGGGACTGCACTGGCGCGGCGATCGGCCTACAATCCAGGCAGCATATGCACTTTCAGCCTGCCATGACCCTGCCTTCGCCGACTTCCCCCCGTTTCCACTACCGCCTTGCCGCGGTGCATGACTGGGGCGACATCGCTGCCGTCACGCAGCAAGCCTATGGCCAGTATGAGCTGGAAATCATGGAAGACTGCCGGGCCTCGTTCCAGCGCGGCATGCAGGCGGTACTGGCGACCAGCAATCCCGACATGGAATGGTGGGTGGCGGAAACCGATCACGGCATCATGGGTGCCGTGCTGTTCTGCCATCCCGGGGCTACGCTGCCCGCGCTCGACGGCAGCACCATCACGCTGACGCAGCCGGAGGCGCGGCTGCTGTCGGTCAGCCCGCAGGCGCGCGGCCTGGGGCTGGGGCGCACCCTGATGCAGATCTGCATCCAGCGCGCGCGCGATATCGGCTCCCCTACGCTGCTGGTGCGAACCATGCCGGAGATGGACTCGGCCAACCGGCTGGTGCAGCAGATGGGCTTCACCAAGCGCACCGAGGCCGGTGCGCGCTCGGGCGCGATGGCGCGGCTGATCGACTACACCTACGCCATCCCGCCGGACAACGCCCCGGCGGCGGACGCGCCGCGCAGCTAGCAAAGCTCGTCCGCGCCACCCACTGCGCCCGCCACAGGTCGCTCAGTCCTGCGCGCCCGTCACCGAGGCGCGCCAGACCAGCACCGCGGCCTGCGCCACGATGCCTTCCTGCCGTCCTTCGAAGCCCAGCTTTTCGTTGGTCTTTGCCTTGACGTTGCAGCGCCCCGGCGCCAGCCCGAGGTCTTCCGCCAGGTTAGCCACCATCGCGCCGATATGCGGTGCCAGCCTGGGCGCCTGCGCAATCACGGTGGCATCGACATTGCCGATTTCATAGCCCGCCTCGCGCACGCGGCGCGCTGCCTCGCGCAGCAGCACGCGGCTGTCGGCGCCGGCAAATCGCGCGTCCGTATCGGGGAAATGGCGGCCGATATCGCCCAGCGCGGCTGCGCCGAACAGCGCGTCAGTCACCGCGTGCAGCAGCGCGTCGGCATCGGAATGGCCCAGCAGGCCGCGGTCGTGCGGGATCTCCACGCCGCCCAGTATCAGCTTGCGGCCCGGCACCAGCGCGTGGACGTCATAGCCCTGACCCACGCGGATATCGAAAGGCATCATTGCGGTTACGCTCCTTATGCTCCTGTTGCTCCTGGTGCGCCTGTACCCAGCAGCACTTCGGCGAGCGCGAAGTCTTCCGGGTATGTCACCTTGAAATTGCGCAGCGAGCCGTTGACCAGCCGCGGATGCAGCCCCAGCCGTTCGATCGCGCTGGCTTCGTCGGTCACCACCGCGCCGGCCGCCAAGGCATCCTGCAGCGCCTGGCGCAGCACGCCCAGCCGGAACATCTGCGGCGTCTGCGCCTGCCACAGCCCTTCGCGCGGCACGGTGCCGCCAATGCGGGCATCGTCCTGCGCGCGCTTGAGGGTGTCGGGCACCGGCACCGCCAGGATGCCACCGATGGCCGCATCCGGATCGTCGTCGCCGTCGCTTTCGACCGCGCGCACCAGCGCGTGGATCATCGCGGGGGTCAGGCCCGGGCGCGCCGCGTCGTGCACCAGCACCCAGTCGGTATCGGTGGCGCCGAGCTGGGCCAGGTGATGCAGCCCGGCCAGCACCGACGCATGCCGCGTGTCGCCGCCAACGAAGGCGGTGTCGAAGCGCAGCCCGGCGAACGCAGCGGCGCCGAAGCGCGATTCCAGCGGCATGTCGTCGGGCGCCAGCACCAGCGCGGTGGCGTTGATCGCGTCGCACGCCGAGAACGCCGCCAGCGCGTACCAGATCATCGGCCGGCCGGCCACGGTCTGGTATTGCTTGGGAACGGCGCCGCCGGCGCGGCTGCCGGTACCGGCACAGGGAATCAGGGCAAAGCGGCGAGCGGACACGGCTGGGGCAGGAAGTGGATGGCGAAGTGAAGCTGCAAGGGACTGGGCTAGCGCAGGCGCCGTGGCGCCAGCGGGACAACCGGGTCGCATTCTATAATACGGCCCTTCCCCGTCGCCATGGCGCATGCGTGCCCGGCGGCGTGGGCGGGTGCCGCCACGTGCCCGCAGCATTCTGTCCGACCCCCGCCCGCGCTGCCGGCGGGGTGTCGTCGTTTTGAACGCCCCGTTGCCGACATGCCTGACGCTACGCCCTCCCTGCCCTTCGTCAACCTGCCGCTGGTCAAGCCCGGCCTGCGCCACACCGTGGCCGGCCTGCGTGGCTCGGCCGATGCCCTGGCCCTTGCCGCCTACGCGCGGCAGCACCGCGCGCGCGCGCCGATGCTGGCAGTGGTGTGCGCCAATGCCGTCGACGCCCAGCGCCTGGCCGAGGAAATCCCCTGGTTCGCGCCCGAGCTGCGCGTGCGCCTGCTGCCCGACTGGGAAACGCTGCCCTACGACAGCTTCTCGCCGCACCAGGACCTGGTCTCCGAACGCCTGGCCACGCTGCACGACATCCAGGGCGGGCAATGCGACGTGATGCTGGTGCCGGCCAGCACCGCGCTGTACCGGCTCGCGCCACCGTCCTTCCTGGCCGCCTACACCTTCTTCTTCAAGCAGGGCGAGCGCCTGGACGAGGCCGCGCTGAAGGCGCAGTTCACGCTGGCCGGCTACGAGCACGTCAGCGCCGTGATGCGCCCGGGCGAATACAGCGTGCGCGGCGGCCTGATCGACCTGTACCCGATGGGATCTGCGCTGCCGTACCGGATCGACCTGTTCGGCGACGAGATCGAGACTATCCGCGCGTTTGACCCGGACACGCAGCGCAGCCTTTACCCGGTCAAGGAAGTGCGCCTGCTGCCGGGCCGCGAATTCCCCCTCGACGAAGCCGCGCGCACCGCGTTCCGCGGCCGCTGGCGCGAAGTCTTCGAGGGTGACCCGACCAAGTCGCCGATCTACAAGGACATCGGCAACGGCGTGCCGTCGGCGGGCATCGAGTACTACCTGCCGCTGTTTTTCGAAGAGAGCGCGACGCTGTTCGACTACCTGCCCGCGGATACCCAACTAGCCTTCGCGGGCAACATCGACGAAGCGATCCGCCGCTTCTGGGCCGACACCACGCAGCGCTACAACTTCATGCGGCACGACCGCGAGCGTCCGCTGCTGCCGCCGGCCGACCTGTTCCTGTCCGAGGAGCAGTTTTTCGTCGGCGCCAAGCCGATGGCGCGGCTGGTGCTGCAGACGGAGCCAGGCGCGGACCAGGTGCCGTTCTCGGCGATCCTGCCGGATGTCTCCGTCAACCGGCGCGCGGAAGATCCGCTGGTCAACCTGGAATCGCTGCTGCTCGACAAGCAGACCCGCGTGCTGATGTGCGCCGATTCCGCCGGCCGGCGCGAGACGCTGCTGCAGCTGTTCGCCGAAAGCGGCCTGCGCCCGCATCCGGTGGACGACTTTGCCGCATTCCTCGCCGGCGAGGCGCATTTCTCGATCGCGGTGGCACCCTTGCAGAGCGGCTTCGCGTTGCCGCAAGGTCAGCTCGCCTTCGTCACCGAAGCCGAGCTATATGCCGGCACCGCGCGCCGCGCCGGCCGCCGCAAGCAGGAGCAGGCCACCGCTGTCGACTCGATGGTGCGCGACCTGGCCGAACTGAAGATCGGCGATCCGGTGGTGCACAGCGAGCACGGTATCGGCCGCTACCACGGCCTGGTGTCCCTCGACATGGGCCAGGGCGACGAGGAATTCCTGCACCTCGAATACGACAAAAGCAGCAAGCTGTATGTGCCGGTGCACCAGCTGCACGTGATCTCGCGCTACTCCGGCGCCGACCCGGACACCGCGCCGCTGCACCACCTGGGCTCGGGCCAGTGGGACAAGGCCAAGCGCCGCGCTGCGCAGCAGATCCGCGATACCGCTGCCGAATTGCTCAACCTCTACGCACGCCGCGCCGCTCGCGAGGGCTTCGCCTTCCCGCTGTCGCCGAAGGACTATGAGACCTTTGCCGAAAGCTTCGGCTTCGAGGAAACGCCGGACCAGGCCGCCGCCATCGCCGCAGTGATCGCCGACATGACCTCGGGCAAGCCGATGGACCGGCTGGTCTGCGGCGACGTCGGCTTCGGCAAGACCGAGGTCGCGCTGCGTGCGGCCTTTGTCGCGGTGCTGGGCGGCAAGCAGGTGGCGATGCTCGCGCCGACCACGCTGCTGGCCGAGCAGCACTTCCAGACGCTGTCCGACCGCTTCGCGGAATGGCCGGTGCGCATCGTCGAACTGTCGCGCTTCAAGACCAAGAAGGAGATCGACGCGGCCATCAGGCAGATCAACGAGGGCAGCGTCGATATCGTCATCGGCACGCACAAGATCCTGTCCGACCAGGTCAGGTTCCAGCGGCTGGGCCTGGTCATCATCGACGAGGAACACCGCTTCGGCGTGCGCCAGAAGGAAGCGCTGAAGACGCTGCGCGCCGAGGTCGACATCCTGACGCTGACCGCCACGCCGATCCCGCGCACGCTGGGCATGGCACTGGAAGGCCTGCGCGATTTTTCGGTAATCGCGACCGCGCCGCAGAAGCGGCTGGCGATCAAGACCTTCGTGCGCCGCGAGGAAGACGGCGTGATCCGCGAGGCCATCCTGCGCGAACTCAAGCGCGGCGGCCAGATCTACTTCCTGCACAACGAGGTCGAGACCATCGAGAACAAGCGCGCGAAGCTCGCCGAGCTGGTGCCCGAGGCGCGCATCGCGGTGGCGCACGGCCAGATGCACGAGCGCGAGCTGGAGCGCGTGATGCGCGACTTTGTCTCGCGCCGCGACAACATCCTGCTGTGCACCACCATCATCGAGACCGGCATCGACGTGCCGACCGCCAACACCATCCTGATCCACCGCGCCGACAAGTTCGGGCTGGCGCAGCTGCACCAGCTGCGCGGCCGTGTCGGGCGTTCGCACCACCAGGCCTATGCCTACCTGCTGGTGCATGATGTCGACGGCCTGACCAAGCAGGCGCAGCGCCGGCTCGAGGCGATCCAGCAGATGGAGGAACTGGGCTCGGGCTTCTACCTGGCCATGCACGACCTGGAAATCCGCGGCGCCGGCGAGGTGCTCGGCGACAAGCAGTCGGGCGAGATCCACGAGATCGGCTTCCAGCTCTACACCGACATGCTCAACCACGCGGTCAAGGCGCTGAAGGCCGGCAAGGAGCCGGACCTGATGGCACCGCTGGCGGCGACCACCGAGATCAACCTCGGCACGCCGGCACTGCTGCCCAACGACTACTGCGGCGATGTGCATGAACGCCTGTCGCTGTACAAGCGCCTGGCCAATTGCGAAACCGCCGAGCGTGTCGACGATATCCAGGAAGAACTGATCGACCGCTTCGGCCGCCTGCCGGCGCAGGCGCAGGCGCTGGTGGAAACGCACCGGCTGCGCATCGCCGCGGCGCCGCTGGGCGTGCGCAAGATCGATGCGGGCGAGGCCACCTTCAGCGTGCAGTTCGTGCCCAACCCGCCGATCGATGCCATGCGCATCATCGACCTGGTGCAGAAGAACCGGCATATCAAGCTGGCCGGGCAGGACAAGCTGCGCATCGAGGCCAAGATGCCGGACGTGACGGTACGCGCGCAGACGATCAAGCACACGCTGCGGCAACTGTCGTAAACCTGCGGGGCGGCGTCATGCGCCGATTGCATGGACTCGGTACACGACCGGGTGTAGCATCGGACTCCTGATCGGTTAGTGATAGCGCCCCATGCCAGCCCAAGCCGCCGCCCCCAGCCAGACCGTCAATGACCACGCCGCGCGAGGCAGCGCGCTCGAATGGACCCAGCGGCTGGTCGCCTACGACACCACCAGCCGCCACTCCAACCTCGGCCTGATCGAGACCGTGCGCGACCACTTCCTGGCCAAGGGCCTGAAGCCGCATCTGAGCTACAACCCGCAGCAGGACAAGGCCAATCTCTTTGTCACGGTGCCCGCGGCCGATGGCGGCACCAACGGCGGCATCGTGCTGTCGGGCCACACCGACGTGGTGCCGGTGGACGGCCAGGACTGGACCACCGATCCGTTCAAGCCGGTGATCCGCGACGGCAAGCTCTATGGCCGCGGCACCTGCGACATGAAGGGCTTCATCGGCACCAGCCTGTCGCTGCTGCCAGCCATCCTCGGCGCGAAGCTGCGCGAGCCGGTGCACTACGCCCTCTCCTTCGATGAAGAAATCGGCTGCATGGGCGCGCCCTACCTGCTGGCCGAACTGCGCGACCGCGGCGTGACGCCCAGCGGCTGCATCGTGGGCGAGCCGACCAGCATGCGCGTGATCGTCGCGCACAAGGGCATCAATGCCTACCGCTGCTGCGTGCGGGGCCAGGCCGCGCACTCGTCGCTGACGCCGCGGGGCGTCAACGCGATCGAATACGCGGCGCGGCTGATCTGCTTCATCCGCGATATCGCCGATGAATTCAAGGCCAACGGCCCTTACGACCAGGCCTTCGACGTGCCATATACCACCGCGCAGACCGGCACCATCCAGGGCGGGATCGCGCTCAACACCATCCCGGCGCTGTGCGAGTTCGTATTCGAGTTTCGCAATTTGCCCGGGGTGGATCCGGAAGCGATCTACGCGCGGATCCATGCCTACGCCAACGACGTGCTGCTGCCGAAGATGCGCGCCGAGCATGCCGATGCCGACCTGACGCTCAGCAAGATTGCCGCCGCGCCGTCGCTGGATGTTGCCGAGCAGGCCGCGATCACGCAGCTGGTGCGCGCGCTGACGGCCGATCGCGAGACCAACAAGGTTGCCTATGGCACCGAGGCCGGGCTGTTCCAGCGCGCGGGCATTCCGGCGGTGGTGTGCGGGCCTGGCGATATCCAGCAGGCGCACAAGCCGGATGAGTTTGTCGCGCTGGAGCAGCTGGCGGCGTGCGAAGCGTTCCTGCATAAGGTGGTGGATAGCCTGCGCATGGCCTGACCAACTATGTCTGGCGTGACACCAGGCTCAGGATGTGACCAGGGCGCCCTTCAACCACTCGCCCGAGTTCTATGTGGACGAGCCGGCGCTGATCAACGGCGTGCGCGCGCTGTCCAACCTGACGGTGGACTACATGCTGATGGCGCGGCGCTGAGCATCCGGGCAGTGCTCAGCCAGCCGGCCAGGGCGGCTACAATAGCGGTTTTTCCGCGTTGCCGCCCTGCCTGCCCGCCATGCTGCGCGCGCCCGATCCTCACCTGCCATGCCCCTGATCCTCCAGAGCACCGCCCCGCTTTCCGCCGCCGACCTCGACACCGCCCGCACCCTCGCCCGCGCCTCCGCGCTGGTGCCGCGCAGCGACACCGTGGCTGCCGCCGAGGACTGCGCGCCGCTGACGCCGGCGCTGCGCGATGCGCTGGATGATTTCTGCGGTCCGCGCGCGATCGACTGGGCCGTGGTCCCGGCCGGACGCAGGCTGTCGGATTTCCGGCTGGTGGCGATGGACATGGACTCGACGCTGATCACGATCGAGTGCATCGACGAGATCGCCGACTTCTGCGGCCTCAAGGCCGAGGTCTCCGCCATCACCGAAGCCGCGATGCGTGGCGAGATCACCGACTTCAACGAAAGCCTGCGGCGCCGCGTGGCGCTGCTAAAGGGCCTGGACGCCAGCGTGCTCGACCGCGTCTACGCCGAGCGCCTGCGCCTGTCGCCGGGTGCCGAGCGCATGCTGCAGGCCGTGCAGGCGCTGGGCATCAAGACGCTGCTGGTGTCGGGCGGCTTCGTCCACTTTACCGATCAGCTCAAGCCGCGCCTGAAGCTGGACTTCACCCGTGCCAATACGCTGGAAATCGTCGACGGCAAGCTGACCGGCAACGTGGTCGGCGAGATCGTCAATGCCGACGTCAAGGCCCGTACCGTGCAGGAGGTCTGCGCGCGGATCGGCGCCACGCCGGACCAGGCCATCGTCATGGGCGACGGTTCCAATGACCTCAAGATGATGGCCGTAGCCGGGCTCTCGGTGGCCTTCCGCGCCAAGCCGGTGGTGCGCGCGCAGGCCAGCGTGGCGTTCAACCATGTCGGGCTGGACGGGCTGCTGGCACTGTTCCCCCACTGAAGTCACGCAAGGGGGCGGCAGCGCCGCTTCCGTGGCGTCGATTCCGTGGCGTCGATTCCCTGGTGTCGATTCCATGGCGTGGATTCCATGGCGTGGATTCCATGGCGTCAGGTCCGTTGCGCCGGTGGGTGGCGGTTGTGCCACCTTTCGACGCCCCTTCTCCAACATTCCGCTTGCAGCGTCAAATACGAATCATTACCATTAATGTTTCGATTCGCTGACATTTCCCTTCATGCAAGTTCTGGCCGTTTTCCTGGGCCTGGCCGCGGCTGCGTGCCTGTACCTGGCTGCGCCTAACCAGGTCCTGCTGCCGCCCGGACGCAGCCCGCGGCCGCGCGTATTTGGTTGGCTGGGCCTGGCGCTGGTGATCGCCAGCACCTGGCTGTGGAGCACCACCAATGGCTGGCCGGTGGCGATCGCCGCCAGCCTGGCGACGGTGCCCTGCGCGCTGTCGGCCTGGCCCTTCGTCGGCACCTATGCCCATCGCAAGCGCCAGGCGGCGCTGGCTCGGATGGTGCAAACCGGCCAAGGAGGACAACGGGCATGAACGCGGCCTCCGATACCATGGGCACCAAGTGGCTGGCAGGCATCCTGCTCGGCCTGCCCCTCGCCGTGGCGCTGTGCACGCTGTCGATCCTGTGGCTGCCAGGCGGCTGGGAAACCGGTATCGTCGCCGCCGTAGTCGCCTGCCTGCCAGTATGGGTGACCATCATCAGCTGCAGCCTGCTGTTCGGCACCAGCCGCTCGGCCTGGCTGTGGCTGGGGGGCGCCAACCTGGTCTGTTTCGGCGCGCTGTGGGCGCTGCGGCTGGCCGGCCTGGTGCCGGCAGCACTGCCCGTCTCCTGAGAACGCCATCATGAAAACCGCAACCCTGCGCCTGTACCAGACGCTGCATACCTGGGTCGGCCTGATGGCCGGCTGGGCCCTGTTCATCGCCTTCTTTGCCGGCGCCGTGACCGTGTTCCACCACGAGCTGCACGTCTGGCAGTCGCCGACGCGCCTGAAAGGCAGTGCGCCGGTCGAGGCCAAGGCCGACCCGGCAGCGGTCGACCGCTTCATGCATAAGCTTGTGGCGCTCCACCCGGAGGCCGCCGCCAGCGCCTATGTGATCATGCCGTCCGAAGGCGAGCCCAATATCGCCGCCTACTGGCAGGACAACGCCGGCGAATGGCAGATGACCACCGACTCACGCCTGGCCGGCGACGCCACGATGCAGCGCGACACCTCGCACGACCACGTGATCGGCGAACTTTCGGCGTTCCTGAACAGCCTGCACTATTCGCTCGGCATCCCGGTCGGCGGAATCTACTTTATGGGCGCGATCTCGGTGCTGTACGGGCTGGCGCTGGTATCGGGCGTGCTGCTGCACCTGCCGCGCCTCGGGAAGGACCTGTTCGCAGTGCGCCCAGGACGCAACCTGAAGCGCTTCTGGATGGATACGCACAACGTGCTGGGGCTGTTCAGCCTGCCCTTCCACCTGGTCTTTGCCATCACCGGCGCACTGTTCTGCCTGTCGCTGGTGCTGATGATGGTGTTCAACGCGCTGACCTTCGACGGCCGCCTGTTCGAAGCGGTGCCGCGCGCCACCACCGCGGTGCCGGAGGTAGCTGCCGCCGGCCGCGCGGTGCCGACGATGTCCACCGAGACCCTGGTGCGGATCGCGCAACAGCATGGCGGCGAACGCTTCACGCCGGAGTCGTTCCGCTTCCAGCGCTTCGGCGACGCCAATGCCGTGGTCGAAGTGCGCGGCACCAGCACCAGGGCGCTCGGCAGCCTCGGCGCGGTCGGCATCCACGCCGCGCAGGGCGAACCGAATGCGGGCCAGCTGACCGCCAACCAGACTGCCGGCGCGCGCGACAGCAATCACGGGCTTTACAGCGCACTGTACGCGCTGCACTTCGGCACCTTCGGCGACCTGCCGGTGCGGCTGGTTTACCTGCTGGCGGGCCTGGCAGGCGCATTTCTGTTCTACTCGGGCAACCTGCTGTGGATCGAGTCGCGGCGCAAGCTGCGCCAGGCCGAACAGCCGCGCGTGCACCGGCTGCTGGCGCAGGCGACCGTCGGTGTCTGCATCGGCTGCTGCATCGGCGTGGCACTGTGCTTTCCGGCAGCGCTGCTGTGGCCCGAACGCGCGGTGAGCTACACCTACTTCACGGCGTTCGGCCTTGCCTGCGCGTGGGCGCTGCTGCGCGCGCCGGTCTGCGGGGCGATCGAATTGCTGTACGTGGCGGCACTGGCCGCGCTGGCCGTGCCGCTGTCCAACGCCATCCTGACCGGCGACCACCTGCTGCGCAGCATCCCCAGCGGGCACTGGATCATCGCCGGCTTCGATATCGGCGCCATCGCGCTGGCGGCAGGCTTCGTCGCCCTCGCCCGCGCCACCCGGCGGCGTGCGCGCAGCGGACCGGCCGAGTCGGTGTGGGCGCTGCCGCGTGCCGCCGCCGCGGCCACGGACACGGCCGCCGCCGGCGCCAAGCCGATGTCCGGCGCCGACGCCCGCTGAGCGCCGGCGGTTGAACGGGGCTCGGCTACACTACATGAGCCCCCAACCAACAGACCCGACCGCCATGGAACCGACCTTCCACCAGTTTTCCGAACTGTTCGCGCAACTCGGCCTGGCTTCCGATGAGGCCAGCATCCGCAGCTTCATCGGCCAGCACGCGCCGCTGCCAGACGATGTGGAGCTGGCAGAGGCGCCGTTCTGGACGCCGGCGCAGTCAGCGCTGCTGCACGACGAGCTTCTCGACGACGCCGACTGGGCCGAGGTGGTCGACCAGCTCAACCTGGCTCTGCGCAAGCCTGCCTGAAGCGGGCGCGGGGCGCCTGCGCGCCCCGCCTAAGCCTTACATCCCTTACGCCGCGCCCAACTGCGCCTCCATCGCCTGGCGCAGGTCGGCGATCAGGTCGCGCGTGTCTTCCAGGCCGATATAGAGCCGCACCAGTTCACCGGTGTCCTGCCAGCCGGCCGGCGGCCAGGTGCCTGCCGGACGCATGTTCTGGACGTGGTAAGGCACTGCCAGGCTGTGCGCGCCGCCCCACGACCAGCCGATCGCGAACAACTGCAGCGCCTCGACAAAGGCATCGACCTGCTGGCGCGAGTAGCGCGCGCGCAGGATGATGGCGAACAGGCCGGTAGCGCCGGTGAAGTCGCGCCGCCAGTTGGCGTGGCCCGGGCAGTCAGGCAGCGCGGGATGCAGCACACGCGCGACCTCGGGCCGCTGGCGCAGCCATTCGGCGACTTCGCGCGCGCCGCGGTCGTGCGCCGCCAGCCGCACCGGCAGGCTCGGCAGCCCGCGCAGCACCAGGTGGCAGTCATCGGCGGACACGCCCCAGCCCATCAGCATGCGGGTGCGCCGCAGGCGGTCGTGCAGCGCTTCGTCACAGGTCATGACAGCGCCCATCAGCACATCGCTGCCGCCGGACTGGTATTTGGTCAGCGCCTGCACCGAGATATCGATGCCTTTCTCGAACGGGCGGAAGTAGACGCCGCCCGACCAGGTGTTGTCGATCGCGGTCAGCACGCCATGCGCCCGCGCGGCGGCGACGATGGCATCGGTGTCCGCCACTTCCATCGTCACCGAACCCGGCGACTCCATCCAGATCAGGCGCGTCTCGGGCCGGATCATCGCGGCCATGCCGGCAGCGTCCATCGGATCGTAGTAGCGCACCGACACGCCATAGTCGCGCGCCAGCCATTCGCCATGGTCGCGGTTGGGGCCGTAGACGTTGTGCGGCATCAGCACGTCGTCGCCGCTCTTGAGCAGCGCGAAGTAGACCAGCGAAATCGCCGCCAGCCCGGAAGGCAGCAGCAAGGTATGGCGCGCCCCTTCAATCAGTGCCAGGTGCTGGCACAGCGCCTCGCTGGTCGGGGTGGCGTGCAGGCCGTAACGCCAGTAGGTGGTGGAGCCGTCACCTTGCGCACGCAGTTCGGCCAGGTTGCGGAACACCACGGTCGAGCCACGGTGGGTGGCGGGCGAGAATGAGGCAAAGCCGGAGGCGATGTCCAGCTCGGGCTGGACCGCGACGGTCTGCAGGTAATGGGGGCGGGATGCGGGCTTGTCGGACGGCGAATCGGACACGGCGGATTCCTTGCTGGCTGCTGGCCGGCGCTGGCACGATGCCAAGCAGGCATCACGCTGTCCGGCCAGGAATGAGACTCGGTGAGCCTTCGAGCTTACCAGCAAATGCCGGCCGCGCCACCGGGAACGACGGCGGTTCGCATTTCAGGGGAAGATGCGTGCGCTTACCAGCCCGAGATCGACGACTTGGGCGGCGGCGGGGCGTAGGTGACGCCGCTGTTGGGCGTCATGTCGAAAGGCGGGATGACCAGCACGCCCAGCGGGCGGATAAAGAACGGCAGCACGATGGCGGGATTGAAGGCATCGGTCCAGGTGCCGCGCACGGCGCCGCTGGCGTCGATGTTGCCCTCCCAGTTGCCGGTTACGCGCGTACCATCGTCCGACTCTTCCATCAGGAAAGCGCCGTTTTCCCATTCGCCGGCAAGCAGGCGCACACCGGCGCCGCGGCCGCTGTATTCGCCGCGCACGCTGTCGCGCTCGTCGGGCTTGGGGCCGAGCCGCAGTCGCACGGGCTGGTCGCCGACCTTGCCGACATAGACCGGCAGCGAGGAATACTCGGGGCGCGGCGCCAGCGGCCTGGGCGCGCCGGTCGACAGTGCCGTGCCACGTTTGGCCTCGCCATCGCGGATGGCCTGGTTGATGCCCAGGCTTTCACCGCCAACCGATGCCGCCCCAACCGGGCCGGTCGACAACTCGGTCGCCGGTGCCGCCTGCGCCGTGCCCGCCAGGACGAGCACGGCAGCCAGCGCCGGGACAGACAATTTCAGCAGCACACGGCGCAAGTCGAACCTCAGACGCGTTCGAAGATCGCGGCAATGCCCTGCCCGCCGCCGATGCACATCGTCACCAGCGCGTAGCGGCCTTGCACGCGTTGCAGCTCGTACAGCGCCTTGACCGTGATCAGCGCGCCGGTGGCGCCGATCGGGTGGCCCAGCGAGATGCCCGAGCCATTCGGGTTGACCTTGGCCGGGTCCAGGCCCAGCGCCTTGGTCACGGCGCAAGCCTGCGCGGCGAAGGCCTCGTTGGCTTCGATCACGTCCAGGTCCGCCACCTGCAGGCCGGCGCGTTCCAGCGCGATCTTCGTCGCCGGCACCGGGCCGATGCCCATGGTCTTCGGATCGACGCCGGCATGGCCGTACGAGACCAGGCGCGCCAGCGGCTTCAGGCCGCGGCGCTCGGCCTCGGCGCGCTCCATCATCACCACCGCGGCGGCAGCGTCATTCAGGCCCGAGGCATTGCCGGCCGTGACGGTGCCGTTTTCCTTGGCGAACACCGGCTTGAGCTTGGTCATGTCGTCCATGGTGGCGTCATGGCGCACGTGCTCGTCGGTGTCGAACGTCACATCGCCCTTGCGGCCCTTGCTCACCACCGGGACGATCTGGTCCCTGAAATAGCCGGCCTTGATCGCGGCGGACGCGCGGCGGTGCGATTCCAGCGCGGCTTCGTCCTGCTGCGCACGCGAAATGTCGTATTCCCTGGCCACGTTCTCGGCCGTGACACCCATGTGGATGCGGTGGAACGGGTCGTGCAGCGCGCCCAGCATCATGTCGACCAGGCCGGCGTCACCCATGCGGGCGCCCCAGCGGGCCGCCGGCGCCAGGTACGGGGCGCGGCTCATGCTTTCGGCACCGCCGCCGATGGCGACGTTGGTATCGCCCAGCAGGATGGTCTGCGCGGCACTGACGATGGCCTGCAGGCCCGAGCCGCACAGGCGGTTCACGGTGAGCGCGGGTGCGTTGATCGAGACCCCGCCGTTGACCGCGGCGACACGGCCCAGATACATGTCGCGCGGCTCGGTCTGGATCACGTTGCCGAATACCACGTGGCCGACGTCGTCGCCCGACACCTGCGCGCGGGCCAGCGCCTCGCGCACGACCAGCGCGCCCAATTCTGCCGGCGCCACGTCCTTCAGGCTGCCGCCAAAGGTCCCGATCGCGGTACGGACACCGCTCACCACTACGACTTCACGCGTCATGACTTGTCTCCAGGAGGTTATGCTGCACCGCACAGTATAGCGGTGCAGCGCCAGAAACGAACGACCGTACTTTTACCTAATCGCGCCGCGCCCCGCCTCGTCCGGCAGGACTAGCTCAGACCTCGCCCCACAGGTCGTGACCATCGGCGCCCGTGATCTTCACGTCGACGAACTCGCCTGCGCGGTAGCGCTGCGAGGTACGCTCCGGCGGCGCGATATAGACCAGGCCGTCGATTTCCGGCGCATCCGCCGACGAACGGCCGATGCCGCCGTCCTGGTTGACCTCGTCGACCAGCACGCGCAGGGTCTGGCCGACCTTGCGCTGCAGCCGGCGCGCGGACACTTCCTCGGCCACTTCCATGAAGCGGGCGCGGCGCTCCTCGCGCACCTCGTCGGGCAGCGCGCCCGGCAGGTCGTTGGCCGTGGCGCCTTCCACCGGCGAGTATGCAAAGCAGCCGACGCGGTCCAGCTCGGCCTCGGCGATAAAGTCCAGCAGCGTCTGGAACTCGGCCTCGGTCTCGCCCGGGAAGCCGGCGATAAAGGTGCTGCGGATGGTCAGCTCGGGGCAGATCTCGCGCCAGGCACGGATGCGGTCCATGGTCTTCTCGGCGTTGGCCGGGCGCTTCATGCGCTTGAGCACGTCCGGGTGGGCGTGCTGCAGCGGCACGTCCAGGTACGGCAGCACGTGGCCGTTGTTCATCAGCGGGATGATCTCGTCGACGTGCGGGTACGGATAGACGTAGTGCAGGCGCACCCAGGCGCCGTACTGCGCGGCCAGTTCGCCCAGCGCCGCCACCAGTTCGGTCATGCGGGTCTTGAGCGGACGGCCGTTCCAGAAGCCGGTGCGGTACTTGACGTCGACGCCATAGGCGCTGGTGTCCTGCGAGATCACCAGCAGTTCCTTGACGCCGGCCTTGAACAGATTCTCGGCCTCCAGCATGACCTCGGCCACCGGGCGCGACACCAGGTCGCCACGCATCGACGGGATGATGCAGAACGAGCAGCGATGGTTGCAGCCTTCCGAAATCTTCAGGTAGGCGTAGTGCTTGGGCGTCAGCTTGATGCCGGCGGCCGGCACCAGGTCGGTGAACGGGTCGTGCGGCTTCGGCAGGTGCGTGTGCACGGCCTGCATCACTTCGCCCAGCGCATGCGGGCCGGTCACGGCCAGCACCTTGGGGTGCACCGACGACACGATGTCGTGCCCCGCCGCATCCTTCTTGGCACCGAGGCAGCCGGTCACGATGACCTTGCCGTTCTTGGTCAGCGCCTCGCCGATGGCGTCCAGGCTTTCCTGCACAGCCTCGTCGATAAAGCCGCAGGTATTGACCACCACCAGGTCGGCGCCGTCATAGGTGCCGCTGATGGCATAGCCCTCGGCGCGCAGCTGGGTGATGATCTGCTCGGAGTCGACCAGGGCCTTGGGACAGCCGAGCGAAACGAAACCCACGCGCGGACTGCTGTCTTTCTGGGTCGTTGATTCTGAAGGGTTTTTCACGGTGCGATACGAATGTGGGGCAGGCGCGGCGGAGTATATCCGGTTATCGCGCGGGCGATCGGGCGCCAGGCGATGCAGGCCAATCGCGTATTTTACCCGTTTGCCAGTCTTTGCCGGCGCCTGACGCCACACTTGATGGCTGGTTCAGCCAGGAATCGGAGAGGCGCCGGGAACACTCAGCAGCAGACGCGCGATCTCGGCCGAGTCGTGCATGCGCCGGATTGCGTCATGCAGTTCGGTGGCCTGCGGCCAGGTCCGCTTCAGGTAGCTGAGCCAGAGCTTGACCCGGCCGTGCTCATGGCAGGACGAGATCCGTTCGTGCAGCTTCTTCAGGTACAGCGAGATCTGGCGCAGCACCAGCGGCCATTCGGCGGCGGACGGCGTGCGCTCCATCTGGCCGCGGATGCGCCGGACCAGGAAAGGGTCGGAGACCGCGCCGCGCCCGATCATCACATCGTCGCAACCGGTCACTGCGCAACAGCGCTCCCAGTCGGCGACGGTCCAGACGTCGCCGTTGGCAATGACCGGAATGTCGATGGCCTCGGCGATCCGCGCGATCCACTCCCAATGCGCGGGCGGCCGGTAGCCGTCGTCGCGCGTGCGCGCATGCACCACCAGCGACGCCGCCCCGCCCTCCGCCAGCGCGGCGGCGCAGTCCAGCGCGAGAGCGGTATCGGAAATGCCCAGCCGCATCTTGGCGGTCACGGAGATATGCGCCGGCACCGCGGCGCGTACTGCGGCCACGATGCGGTTCAGCAAGTCAGGTTGCCCGAGCAGCATGGCGCCGCCGCCATGCCGGTTGACCACCTTCGCCGGACAGCCGAAATTCAGGTCGATGCCGTGCGGCGACAGGGTCGCGGCATAGGCGGCATTGCGCGCCAGCCATTCGGGGTCGCTGCCGAGCAGCTGGATCACCATCGGCGTACCGCTGTTGGTGTAGCCGCCCTGCAGGGTTTCGGGCGTATCACGCTCATAGACGCGCGCGGGAAGCAGCGAGCCCGTCACCCGGACGAACTCCGATACGCAGCCGTCGTAGCCGCCAAGGCCGGTCAGCACGTCGCGCAGGACGTAGTCCGCAAGCCCCTCCATCGGAGCGAGGATCAGCCGGCTCATGATCAGGAGTGCGCCAGGCGGCGTGCGCCGGCTTCGCGGGCGCATAAATGGCAAGGACGGTGGATTCTGGAAGGCATCGGGATTCGCGCTATGCAGGCGAGTCCGCAAATGAGCCGCCAGTTCAGGAGGTCGGCATTTTAACCGCTTTGGCCGCTGCGCTGCACGACGGGGCTGTTTATCGACAGCGCACAGGAAAAGCGGCAGGCCGAACGGCCCGCCGCCACGTCGATTACTTCTTGTCCGGCTGGTTGAACGGGAACGTCCCGAACATGTTCTTGGCCTGGTTCTGCATCTGTTCCTGCATCTGCACGAACAGGTTCTTGCTCTGCTCGATGTAGTTGCTCATCATGCCCTGCATCATCGGGCCCTGCATGTTCATGAACTGCGACCACATGTCGGGGCTGAAGGCCTCGCCCGAATACAGGCCCTTGGAATTCTCGGCCAGCTTGTTCTGGATATCGATAAAGGCCTGGATGTTCTTTTCCAGGTAGGTGCCCATCATGCCCTGCATGGCATGGCCGTAGAACCGGATGATCTGCGACAGCATGGCACTGGAGAACATCGGCACGCCGCCGGTCTCTTCTTCAAGGATGATCTGCAGCAAGATGCTGCGGGTCAGTTCATCCCCCGACTTGGCGTCAACGACCTTGAATTCTTCGGAATCCATGACCAGCTGCTTGACGTCAGCCAGGGTGATATAGGTGCTGGTCTGGGTGTCGTAGAGCCTGCGGTTCGGATACTTCTTGATCAGTCGCTCTGCGCCTTTTTTGGTCGTGGCCATCGGTGCTCTGTCCTTGTGTCGTCGCTGATTGCGCGCTGCTGCACCGCATGGGGTGCACTGCGCAAATCGGTACCGCCTGCGCCATCTGTGTTTGTCGTGTCGGCTTGCCGCGGCGTGTTCGCGCATGGCTGCGCGTTGCGGCTTCGCCACCTCGCCCCCGCGAGGGCCGCACTGCACGACTATGGTGCTGGCTGCGCCGCTGCCCTGATTCTATGCCCAACACAGCACTAAGAAAAGCGACCCAGCTTAAGGAAAACCCGGTAAACCCACGCCAAATCGGCAGACAAACCGCTGCGCGGAAATGATTCGCGGGCCCTTGCGGCCCGCGAAAGAGACAGCGAAACCAAACCTCCGCCGCCTTGTGCGCCGCGCTGGCTGCACCGCAAAATGCGGCCGCCGGCGCGGTTGCCGATCACGCCGGCAGGTCAGCCCATGTGCAGGCCGCCGTTCAGCGAGAAGTCGGCGCCGGTCGAGAAACCGGACTCATCGGACGACAGCCAGGCGCAGATCGAAGCGATCTCGTCCGGCTCGCCCAGGCGCTTCACCGGGATCGTGGCGACGATCTTGTCGAGCACGTCCTGGCGGATCGCCTTGACCATGTCGGTGGCGATATAGCCCGGCGAAACGGTGTTGACCGTCACGCCCTTGGTCGCCACTTCCTGCGCCAGCGCCATGGTGAAGCCGTGCAGGCCGGCCTTGGCGGTGGAGTAGTTGGTCTGGCCGAACTGGCCCTTCTGGCCGTTCACCGACGAGATATTGACGATCCGGCCCCAGCCACGGTCGACCATGCCGTCGATCACCTGCTTGGTGACGTTGAACAGCGAGGTCAGGTTGGTGTCGATCACCGCATCCCAGTCGGCGCGCGTCATCTTGCGGAACACCACGTCGCGCGTGATGCCGGCGTTGTTGATCAGCACATCGACCTCGCCAACCTCGGCCTTGACTTTGTCGAAAGCGGCCTTGGTCGAATCCCAGTCGGCAACGTTGCCTTCCGAGGCAACGAAATCGAAACCGAGCGCCTTCTGCTGCTCGAGCCACCTTTCACGGCGCGGCGAGTTGGGGCCGCAGCCGGCCACCACACGAAAGCCATCCTTGGCCAGGCGCTGGCAAATGGCGGTCCCGATGCCGCCCATGCCGCCGGTCACATACGCAATGCGCTGAGTCATGTCCACTCCTTGATTGGCTCTTCGTTATCGTTGCCGGGCCCGCGAGGACCGCTGGCCCGGCCTACTGCTGATTCGTTGCCGCTTGATACCGAACTGGTTGCGGATCAGTTGCGCTCAACCGCCAGCGCCACGCCCATGCCGCCGCCGATGCACAGCGAGGCCAGGCCCTTCTTGGCGTCGCGGCGCTTCATCTCGTGCAGCAGCGTCACCAGGATACGGCAGCCCGATGCACCAATCGGGTGACCGATGGCGATGGCGCCGCCGTTGACGTTGACCTTGGAGGTATCCCAGCCCATCTGCTGGTGCACCGCCAGCGCCTGCGCGGCAAAGGCCTCGTTGATTTCCATCAGGTCGAGGTCCTGCGGCGTCCAGCCGGCACGCGACAGCGCGCGCTTGGAAGCCGGCACCGGGCCCATGCCCATCACCTTGGGATCGACGCCGGCGTTGGCGAAGCTCTTGATCGTGGCCAGCGGCGTCAGGCCCAGTTCCTTGGCCTTGGCCGCCGACATCACCACCACCGCGGCGGCGCCGTCGTTCAGGCCCGAGGCATTTGCCGCGGTTACCGAGCCGGCCTTGTCGAAGGCGGGCTTCAGGCCGGACATGCTGTCCAGCGTGGCGCCTTGGCGGACAAACTCGTCGGTCTTGAACGCAACCGGGTCGCCCTTGCGCTGCGGGATCAGCACCGGCACGATTTCCTCGTCGAACTTGCCGGCCTTTTGCGCGGCCTCGGCCTTGTTCTGCGAGCCGACGGCAAATTCATCCTGTGCCTCGCGCGTGATGCCGTATTCCTTGGCGACGTTCTCGGCGGTAATGCCCATGTGGTACTGGTTGTACACATCCCACAGGCCATCGACGATCATGGTGTCGACCAGCTTGGTGTCGCCCATGCGGAAGCCGTCGCGCGAGCCCGGCAGCACGTGCGGAGCGGCGCTCATGTTTTCCTGGCCGCCGGCCACCACGATCTCGGCGTCGCCGGCAGCGATGGCATTGGCCGCCAGCATCACGGCCTTCAGGCCCGAGCCGCAAACCTTGTTGATGGTCATGGCCGGCACCATGGCCGGCAGGCCGGCCTTGATCGACGCCTGGCGCGCCGGGTTCTGGCCCGAGCCGGCGGCGAGCACCTGGCCCATGATGACTTCGCTGACTTGTTCCGGCTTGATGCCGGCACGCTCCAGCGCCGCCTTGATGACTACTGCGCCCAGTTCGGGGGCCGGGATCTTGGCCAGCGATCCGCCAAACTTGCCTACTGCGGTACGGGCCGCGGAAACGATGACAACGTCAGTCATGGTGTAGTCCTTTCGATGGAAATGGAAAGCCTGCGCGGCAGCCGATGCCGCCAGTGTGGCGGCCCGGCCATCATGCAAGCATCATGCCTTGGCTTTGACGTAACGCCCAGGCGCGGGTTCGATCACGGGATAGCGCGCGTTGCCGTACTCGGCGGGCGCGGCGCGCTTGGCACCGGCATGGCCGGCAAGCCATGCCATCCAGTCTGGCCACCAGCTGCCGTGGTGCTCGGTGGCATCGGCCAGCCATTGCTGCGGCGATGCCGCCAGCTTGTCGTTGGTCCAGTGGCTGCGCTTGTTCTTGGCCGGCGGGTTGATCACGCCAGCGATATGCCCGGATGCGCCCAGCACGAAGCGCACCTTGTTCTTCAGCAGCGCGGTCGAGGCATAGGCGGCGGTCCACGGCACGATATGGTCCTCGCGCGAGCCGTAGAGATACGTCGGCGTGTCGATGCTGCCCAGGTCGACCGGCACGTTGCACACGGTCAGCTTGTTGGGCACCTTCAGCTCGTCCTGCAGGTAGGTGTGGCGCAGGTACCAGCAGTACCACGGGCCCGGCAGGTTGGTGGCGTCGCCATTCCAGAACAGCAGGTCGAACGGCACCGGCGTGTTGCCCTTCAGGTAGTTGTCGACCACGTAGTTCCACACCAGGTCGTTCGGGCGCAGGAACGAGAAGGTATTGGCCAGCTCCAGCCCGCGCAGCAGCGAGCAGGGTGCGCCGGCACCACCGCCCAGCGTGGCTTCGCGCAGCTGCACATGGGCTTCGTCCACGAACACGTCGAGGATGCCGGTATCGGCGAAATCGAGCAGCGTGGTCAGCAGCGTCAGGCTCGAGGCCGGATGCTCGCCGCGCGCGGCCAGCACTGCCAGCGCGGTCGAGACGATGGTGCCGCCCACGCAGAAGCCCAGCACGTTGATCTGGTCCTGGCCGCCGATATCGCGCGCAACCTCGATGGCCTTGATGGCGCCGTGCTCGATGTAATCGTCCCAGGTGGCGGCCGCAAGGCTGGCATCGGGATTGCGCCACGACACCAGGAACACCGTATGGCCCTGCTCCACCGCATGCCGCACCAGCGAGCTTTCCGGCTGCAGGTCGAGGATGTAGTACTTGTTGATGCACGGCGGCACCAGCAGCAGCGGGCGCGCATGGACCTTGGCGGTCAGCGGCTTGTATTGCAGCAGCTGGAAGTATTCGTTTTCATAGACCACCGCACCTTCGGTCACGGCAACGTTGCGGCCGACCTCGAACGCGGTCTCGTCGGTCTGCGAAATCTTGCCGCGCGTCAGGTCTTCGAGCATGTTGCGCACGCCGGCGCGCAGCGATTCGCCGCCCGATTCGATCAGCAGCCGCTGCGCTTCGGGGTTGGTGACCAGGAAATTGGCCGGCGACATGGCATCGACCCATTGCGAGATCGCAAAGCGGATGCGCTGGCGCGTCTTGGCATCGGCCTCGACAGCGTCGGCCAGCTCGGTCATGGCGCGTGCGTTGAGCAGGTAGAACGCGGCGGCGAAGCGATAAGGAACGTTATTGCGCCACGCCTCGCCGGCGAAGCGCCGGTCATGCAGCGGCCCCGCGGCGTCGGGATTACCCTCGGCCATGGCCTGCCACAAGGCCACGAAGTCGTTCATGTAGCGCTTCTGGATATCGCCCAGCTGCGCCGGGGCGATCTTCATGCCTGCGAGCGCGTCCAGGCCCGGAATGCCTGCGACGGCCGCATGGCCGTTACCTCCTGTGCCCTGCCACTGGCGGGACCATTCCAGCCATGTGGCTGGATCGAATGGCCCCGGCGTGAACTTGAACGGTTGGGACTTGCCTTCCTGGGTGGAAGCTGCCGCACCTTTGCCGGTCGCCATGATGTGAATTGTCTCTCTGCCGTCACTATACGAACCGGCTCCGGGCATTGCCCTGGCCGGCACTTTTGCATTGGGAGATGCTATCCGGATGGACCCGGCGCGCGCCTCACCCGAACCGGGCAGGCTAGCCAGATAATTCGCCGGAACCCCGGCGCCGCGCTTGCGCGGCGGATTCCGCCCATCCCGATAGCAACTCCCTTTTTACCGGCTACCGCGGCGCTCTGGCTGGCAACGCCATGCGGTATGCTTGCCGGCAAAAACCCTTGGAATCGTCAGCGATCCCGAGACATTTGAGGCCATTGTTGCCTTGCAACGTATGTACTGTCAATGTGGAAATCCCTCCTGGCGAAACGGGCTCCCCGACCTACCGGACGGTATGCCGCGCCTGCCTCCGCCGAGGCTCCGCAGGATAGGCGAGAAGGATGAAAATTTTATGTACATCGTAGCCATTGGCTGGCTCTATGTCGCGCTGATGATGGCGATCACCGAGCACACGGTGGTGGCGGGCGTCGCCACGTTCGTGTTCTATGGCCTGGCGCCGGTGGCACTGGTGCTGTACATCCTGGGCACGCCGGCGCGGCGGCGGCGCAAAGCGCAAGCCGAGCGCGCGGCGCAGGCCGGCGGCAATGCGCCGCCGGTGGCGGAAACACCGCCGGAGAAGTAGGACTGACGCCTCAGTCGGCCAGCCAGACCAGGCTGGCCATGCGGCCGGTCACGCCGTCGCGGCGATAGGAGTAGAAGCGCGCTGCGTCGGTGACGGTGCAGGCATCACCGCCATACACCTCGGTGCAGCCGGCCCGTGCCAGCCGCGTGCGCGCGAGTGCATAGATGTCGGCCAGGTACTTGCCCGGGGCACCGGCACGGAAAGCCGCCGCAACAGCGGCCTGCTCGCCGGCATGCGCCTGCGCCAGGAAGGCGTCGCGCACCTCGGCGCCGACCTCGAACGCATCCGGCCCGATGGCCGGACCCAGCCACGCCAGCCAGCGCTGGTCCTGACCGCCGGCCGCGGCCTGCATGCGGGCCAGCGTGGCTTCGATAACGCCATTGCACAGCCCGCGCCAGCCGGCGTGCGCCGCACCCACCACCGTGCCTTGCGCATCGCACAGCAGGACCGGCAAGCAGTCGGCCGTCATCACGGCGCAGACATGGCCCGGTGCGCTCGCGACACTGGCATCGGCCTGCGGGGCCTGATCGCCTGCACCGGCCACGTGGCCGGCCGTGGCCACGGCGCAGCCATGCACCTGGTCTAGCCAGCGCGGCATCGACGGCAGGTGCGCGGCCAGCCGTTCCCGATTGCGCGCGACGTCCGCCGGATCGTCGCCCACATGCGTGCCCAGGTTGAGCCCGCCCGGCATGCCGCCGGCAAGCCCGTACGGTCCCTGGCTGACGCCGCCATGGCGTGTGGTCGAGAGCGCGCGCACGCGCGCCGGCGCCGGCCAGCCGGGCACCAGCCATTGGGAGTCAGGCGTCGCGCTCATCGTCTTCATCCTCGTCACCCTCGCCGGCATATTCCCAGTGGGCTTCACCGCCTTCCCACACCTCGTCCCAGGCCTCTTCTTCCTCTTCATCCTGCGCGCTTTCGAAGTCGAGCGCATCGACCAGTGCCTGCAGGTCCGCCGGCGGCTGCGCGGTCCACGACATGTGCCGGCCGGTGGCCGGATGCACCAGGCCAAGCTTGTACGCATGCAGCGCCTGGCGCTCGAACGGCACCGGCAGCGGCACGCGGATGGCCGGACGCTGGCCGCGCTGGGTCGCGCGGAAGTAGACCGGATCGCCCACCAGCGGATGGCCGATCGATTCGAAGTGCACGCGGATCTGGTGCGTGCGCCCGGTCTCGAGCTTGCACATCACCATCGAGACAAAGCTGCGGCCCAGCGGCACCGTGGCCAGCGTGCGGAAATGCGTGCGCGAGGGCTTGCCGCTGGCCGTATGCACCACCGCCATGCGCGTGCGTTCGCGCGCGTCGCGGCCGATCGGCGCGTCGATGGTGCCCTCGTCGTAGGTGCGGCCCCACACCAGCGCAATGTACGTGCGCTTGACCGTGCGCGCCTGCAGCTGGCGCACCAGGTCGGTCTGCGCGGTCAGGGTGCGCGCGACCACCATCAGGCCAGATGTTTCCTTGTCGAGCCGGTGCACGATGCCCGCACGCGGCAGGGCGCTGGCGGCCGGGTCGCGATGCAGCAGCCCGTTGAGCACGGTGCCGCTCCAGTTGCCGGCGGCCGGATGCACCACCAGCCCGGCGGGCTTGTTGATGACCAGCAGCGTGTCGTCTTCATAGACCACGTCCAGCGGCACATCCTCGGGCGCAAAGGCAGAAGATTCGGGCGCGGCCTGCGGCTGCACCTCGATGCGGTTGCCCATCTGCACCGCATCGCGCGGGCGCCGCACCTGGCCGTCAACGCGCACCGCGCCGCTTTCGATCCACTGCTGCAGGCGGCTGCGCGAGAACTCGCTGAAGTGACGCGCGAGCAATTTGTCGAGGCGTTCGCCATGCGCGGCACTGTCCACCTCCAGGGACAGCGTTACCCCGGCCTCGGCGCCCGGCGCGGCATTGGCCGGCGCGGCCTCGGCAAGGTCCTCGAATTCCTCGGAATCGGCCACGGCTGCGGCGGCGCGCACCTGTTCGGGTGGCAGTCCTCCCACACCCGCGCCCGGTCGGGCTTGAGGTTGGGGGCTTGGGCTATAATGCTTGACGCTATTTTTCTTCATCCGGGATACGATTGCCCATGCAATTGCAGAGCATGAAACGCGCGCCGTGGCGCGCGACAATTGGAGCGGTTCTGCTCGCAGGCGGCTGCGTCATGCTGTCGGCATGCGGCCTGCTGGCGGACCAGCCCGACGAAACTGCCGGCTGGTCGGCCAACAAATTATATTCGGAAGCCAAGGACGCACTGGATGGCGGCGACTACACCCGCGCCGTCAAGCTGTACGAAAAGCTCGAAGGCCGCTATCCGTTCGGGCGCTATGCGCAGCAGGCGCAGATCGACACCGCCTACGCCAACTACAAGGACGGCGAGACGGCCGCAGCGCTGGCCGCGGTGGACCGCTTTATCCAGCTGCACCCGAACCACCCCAACATCGATTACGCCTACTACCTCAAGGGGCTGATCAACTTCAACGACAACCTGGGCTGGCTGGGCCGCTTCTCCGGCCAGGACCTGAGCGAGCGCGACCCCAAGGCCGCACGCGCCGCCTACGACGCGTTCAATACGCTGGTCACCAAGTACCCGGACAGCAAGTACACCCCCGACGCCGCGCTGCGCATGCAGTACATCGTCAACTCGCTGGCCCAGCACGAGGTGCATGCCGCGCGCTACTACTATAAGCGCGGCGCCTACCTGGCCGCGGTGAACCGCGCGCAGCAGGCGCTGAAGGACTATGACGGCGCGCCGGCTAACGAGGAAGCGCTGTACATCATGATCCGTTCGTACGATGCGCTGGGCATGAAGGACCTGCGCGACGATACCGCCCGCGTGATGGAGAAGAACTTCCCGGAAAGCGACTTCATCAAGTACGGCGAACGCCGCAAGGACAAGTCCTGGTGGGAAGTGTTCTGAACCTCGCCAACGCCCACGGGCGGCGATAAAAAAACGGGACGTGTCGCATGACCGTCCCGTTTTTGCTTTCCAGGGGTGCGCCCTTCAGTCTTCCGCGCCCGCTTCCGCGGCACGCGCCGCCTTGCCCTCCCCGCGCAGCGATTCCAGGAAGCGCACCACCGTGGCCGCCTCGCGCGTGCGCGTGAACGGCGGCAGGCTCTGCCAGATCTGGCGGCCATAGGGCTTTTCCACCAGCCGGGTGTCGAAGATGGCCAGCACGCCGCGGTCGGACTCCGAGCGGATCAACCGCCCCGCGCCCTGCTTCAGCGTGATCACCGCATGCGGCAGCTGGTGCGCGGCAAACGGACTCAGCCCCTTCTTCTGCAGCACTTCCATGCGCGCGGCCAGCACCGGGTCGTCGGGCGGCGCGAACGGCAGCTTGTCGATGATCACCAGCGACAGCGCCTCGCCGCGCACGTCCACCCCTTCCCAGAAACTCTGGCTGCCCACCAGCACGGCGTTGCCCAGTTCGCGGAAGCGATCGAGCAGCTCGGTGCGGCTGGCCTGGCCCTGCACCAGCAGCGGCAGGTTCAGCCCGCGCTCGGCGAAGGCGTCGTAGAGCAGGTCGGAGGCGCGCTGCACCGCGCGCAGCGTGGTGCACAGCAGGAAGGTGCGCCCGCCGGCCGCTTCGATCAGCGGCAGCGCGGCCTGCACCACGGCATCGGTGAACTGCGGCGACTGCGGCGCGGGCATGTCGCGCGGCACATACAGCAGCCCCTGCTTCGCGTAGTCGAACGGACTCGGCAGCGTCAGCGAACGGTCCTTGTCGAGACCAAGCTGGGCTGCATAGTGCGTAAAGTTGCCCTTGACCGACAGCGTGGCCGAGGTAAAGACCCACGCACGCGGCTGGCCGCCGCGCTGGCGCGAGAAAATCGGCGCGATCGACAGCGGGGTTCGGTGCAGCTGCACGGTGTGGGAGAACACTTCGACCCAGCGTACGGTTTCAGCGGGCGCCGGCGCCTGGGCTGCCTCGCCGCCTTCACTGCCCTCGCCTGCCGGTGCGGCGGGCGCGGCAACGACATCGCTGCGCCATGCCGCCAGCCGCTCGGCCAGCTCCAGCGCGCGCCGGTGGCACTGCTGCAGCGATTCGGCGCGCTCCGCCTGGCTTTCCAGCATCTCGACGAAGGCGGACAGCGCCTCGTCCAGCGCATCGAGCGTTTCATTGAAGGGCTCGGCAATGCGGCGGTCGGCCTCGATCTGGCCCAGCGCCAGCCGCGCGTTGTCCTTGCCGAACGCCAGCCGCAGGTCGCGCGCGGCACGCTCCAGCGGCGCGCCAAGCGCCACCCAGTCGACCGCATCGCGTGCATGCGACAGGCCTTCGGCCACCGTGTCGCGAGCCAGCTCGAGCAGCTGGCTGGTCGACAGCGTCTCGCCGAAGAACAGCGTCGCGGTCTCGGGCAGCTGGTGCGCTTCGTCGAAGATCACGGTGTTGGCGGCAGGCAGCAGCTCGGCCATGCCGGTATCGCGCAGCACCACGTCGGCGAAGAACAGGTGATGGTTGACCACCACCACGTCGGCCTGCTGCGCTTCCTTGCGCGCGCGCATCACGAAGCAGTCCTTGTAGAACGGGCACTCCGAGCCCAGGCAGTTGTCGCGCGTCGACGTCACCATCTGCCACACCGGCGCGTTCTCGGGCACGGCGGCCAGCTCGGCCTTGTCGCCGGTCTTGGTTTCCTTGACGAAGCGACCGATGTCACGCAGCCACGCGGCGTCCTGGCGCGATGCCAGCCGCCCGGCCGCCTGCGCGCGTTCGAGGTGATAGTGACAGACGTAGTTGGCGCGGCCCTTGAGCAAGGCCACCGAGACCGGCACGTTCAGCGCATGGCGCACCGTCGGGATATCGCGCAGGAACAGCTGGTCCTGCAGGTTCTTGGTGCCGGTGGACAGGATGACCTTGCCGCCCCACAACATGGCCGGCACCAGGTAGGCGTAGGTCTTGCCGGTGCCGGTGCCGGCCTCGACGATGACGGTGTCGTTGGACGCGATCGCCTCGGCGACGGCATCGGCCATCTTGTGCTGCGAAGCGCGCGGCCGGTAGCCCGGGATGGCCTGCGCCAGCGTGCCGGTATCGGCAAAGATGGTGCCAAGCTCGGCGCTGCGGCTGGCTGCGGCGTCCATGGCGCTGGCGGCGACGTCATGCAGGTCCGTGGCGTCGTCCGCGCTGGCGGCATCGTCTTGCTCGGGGGAATCGGAAAGGTCGGACAAGGTGGGGGAATACTTTGTGTAAGCCGCCGGTCGGTGTGCCGGCGGCATCTGGTGCGGGCGGCCCGGATGCTCAGGCCGGCACGTCGGGTTCCAGCTGCAATTGCAGCAGCGTGATGGCGTCCTTCAGCTTCAGCCGGCGCTTCTTCAGGCGGCGCAGTTGCAGCTCGTCATGGACGGCGTCGCTCGCGAGCCGGTCGATCAGGAAGTCCAGGTCGCGGTGCTCGATCTGCAACTCCATGATGCGCCGCTCCAGGGTATTCAGGTTGCTGTCCATGTGCGCCTCCGCTGTACGGTCACAGTGCGATCGGCTCAGAAGCCGAACGGGCGCGGCGCCGACGCCTGGCCCTGCTGCTCCTTGGCCTTGACGCGCCGCTCTTCCAGTTCCTTCTGGCGCCGCTCGAGGTCGCGTTGCTTGGCCTCGTACGCCTTCACGTTTTCCTCGCGCTGGCGCGCCTGCTCGGCGCCCTTTTGCTGCGCCTCCTTCATCTTGGCGTCATAGTCGGACTGCTTCTGCTGGTACGCCTGCGCATTGGCGGCACGCTGCGGCGCTTCACCCTGGCGTTGCGCGTCGCGCAGTTGCTGTTCCTGCTGCTTCTTCTCGAACGCGGCGCGGCTGGACTGCTCGCTGGCGGCACGCTGCGGCTGGCTGGCCTCGAATTCGGCCCGGCGCAGCGCCTGCTCGCGGTCGCGCTCGGCAGCGCGGTGCGCGCGTTCGGCCTCGCCGACTTCCAGTTCGCGCTTGCGCAGCACCTGCAACTCCTCGCGCTGGACTTCCTTGGCCTTGTCGATGCAGCTGTTGACGAAGAACTTGCTGTAGCACTCGTGCTCGGCCGCGGAAAAACGGTAGTTGGTCCAGGCGCGGGAATCGCCGATGGCCTTGCGTTCGGCACCGAAGTCGCGCGGAGCTCCGGCGGCCGTCGCAGAAGCTTGCGCCAGCGCCGGTCGCACCGGCATCAGCGCGGCGCCGGAGGCGAGCGCCAGCACGGCCAGGCTGGCAGCCTGGAAAAGGACGGATTTCGGCACGTTGGCGACAGTTGGCATGGCCGGCGAGGTGGCGGGAGAAGTTACCGCGGAAGTAGCCAGGGCGGCGGCCTGGCGGGGCTTGACGATCATGACGGGATTCTAGCATCCGGGCCGCCTGGCGGCCTGCCCCGCACATGCCGGTAACGCCCCTTGCGCGAAGCCGGCGGCAAGCGTGGCCGAACTGCGGCGCGCTTGTGGCAAAATGCCCCGCTTTCGACCGACTGCGTTTTCAGATGTCCAACCTGCCCGCTTCCGTCTCGCAAAAAATCGTGTCGCTCATCGCGGCTGAACTGTCCGTGCAGCCGCGCCAGGTCGCGGCCGCCGTGGACCTGCTCGACGAGGGCGCCACCGTCCCGTTCATCGCCCGCTACCGCAAGGAAGTGACCGGCAACCTGGACGACACGCAGCTGCGCAACCTGGAAGAGCGACTGCTCTACCTGCGCGACATGGAAGACCGCCGCGCGGCCATCCTGGCGTCGATCCAGGAGCAAGGCAAGCTCACGCCCGAGCTGCAGGCTGCCATCGAGGCCGCCGAAACCAAGCAGACGCTGGAAGACCTCTACCTGCCCTACAAGCCCAAGCGCCGCACCCGCGCCCAGATCGCGCGCGAATGCGGACTGGAACCGCTGGCGCTGGCGCTGCTGGCCGACCCCACGCTGGACCCGCAGGCCGAGGCCGCCAGGTACGTCAACGGCAACCCGACCGCCGACGGCGGCGTGCCCGATGTGAAGGCCGCGCTGGACGGCGCGCGCGACATCCTGTCCGAGCAGTTCGGCGAGACCGCCGAGTTGCTGGGCAAGCTGCGCGAACACCTGTGGAACAACGGCGTGGTCGCCTCCACCGTGATGGAAGGCAAGGAAACCGCCGAGGAAGAGAAGTTCCGCGACTACTACGCCTACAGCGAAACCATCCGCACGGTACCGTCGCACCGCGCGCTGGCGCTGTTCCGCGGCCGCAATGCGGGCGTGCTGATGGTCAAGCTGGGCCTGGGCGAAGAACAGGACGCGCTGGTGCCGCACCCGTGCGAAGGCATGATCGCGCGCCATGTCGGCATCCAGCAGCTGGGCCGCCCCGCCGACAAGTGGCTGGGCGACGTGTGCCGCTGGTGCTGGCGCGTGAAGGTGCAGCCGCACCTGGAAACCGAGCTGCTGACGCAGTTGCGCGAGACCGCCGAAAGCGAAGCCATCAAGGTGTTCGGCCGCAACCTGCATGAACTGCTGCTGGCCGCGCCGGCCGGGCCCAAGGCCGTGATGGGCGTCGACCCCGGCATCCGCACCGGCTGCAAGATCGCGGTGGTCGACAGCACCGGCAAGCTGCTCGACACGGCCACCATCTACCCGCACGAGCCGCGCCGCGACTGGAACGGTTCGCTCGCCACGCTGGCCCGCCTGGCGAAGCAGCACAACGTCGCGCTGGTCTCGATCGGCAACGGCACCGCCAGCCGCGAGACCGACAAGCTGGTGCAGGACCTGATGAAGCAGATGCCCGAGCTGAAGCTGACCAAAATCGTGGTCAGCGAGGCCGGCGCATCGGTCTACTCGGCGTCGGAACTGGCCGCCAAGGAATTCCCGGACCTGGACGTGTCGCTGCGCGGCGCGGTGTCGATCGCACGCCGCCTGCAGGACCCGCTGGCCGAACTGGTCAAGATCGATCCCAAGTCGATCGGCGTGGGCCAGTACCAGCACGATGTGAACCAGCGCGAACTGGCGCGTACCCTCGATGCCGTGGTGGAGGACTGCGTGAACGCCGTGGGCGTGGACGTCAACACCGCCTCGGCGCCGCTGCTGGCGCGCGTATCGGGCCTGAACACGGTGCTGGCGCGCAATATCGTCGAATACCGCGATGCCAACGGCGCCTTTGCCAACCGCAATGCGCTGAAGAAGGTGCCGCGCCTGGGCGACAAGACCTTCGAGCAGGCGGCCGGCTTCCTGCGCATCAACGATGGCGACAACCCGCTGGACCGCTCATCGGTGCACCCGGAAGCCTATCCGGTGGTGCAACGCATCCTGGACGCCATCAAGAAGGGCCTGCGCGACGTGATGGGCAACCGCGAAGCGCTGCGCGGCCTGTCGCCGGAAAAGTTCACCGACGAGTCGTTCGGCCTGCCGACCGTGCGCGACATCCTGTCCGAGCTGGAAAAGCCCGGCCGCGACCCGCGCCCCGAGTTCAAGACCGCGACCTTCCAGGAAGGCGTGGAGGACGTGAAGGACCTGCAGCCCGGCATGGTGCTGGAAGGCGTGGTCACCAACGTGGCGGCGTTCGGCGCGTTCGTCGATATCGGCGTGCACCAGGACGGCCTGGTTCACATCTCGGCGCTGTCGAACAAGTTCGTCAAGGACGCGCACGAAGTGGTCAAGGCCGGCCAGATCGTCAAGGTCAAGGTGATGGAGGTCGACGTCAAGCGCAATCGCATTGGACTGTCGATGCGGCTGGACGACGAGCCGGGCCAGGCGGCACCGCGAGCCGGCGGCGGCGACCGCGGCGGCCAGCGTAACGGCGGCAAGGGCTCCGGCGGCGGCCGCCGCGAGCCGGAGCCGGCGGGCGCGATGGCAGCGGCATTTGCCAAGCTCAAGCGCTGAACGGCACGCTCCACGCAAAATCAAGGACGCCCCGCACGAAACTGTGCGGGGCGTTTTTCATTGCGCGCCGCCGCGGGCGATCGTCACGACCAGTCCAGTCGCGCCGTCGGTCCGGTTGGCAAAGGCAAGGTCGAGTCCGTGCAGCCTCGCCACGCGCAGGGCGATGGAAACGCCGAGGCCATGCCCATGCTCGCGGTGCGCCCCGCCCCCGCGGAAGAAGCGGTCGCCGAGCCGCGCCAGCACATCGGGCGCGATGCCCGGCCCCTGGTCGCGCACGGAAATACCGCCCGGCTCAAAATCCACCGTGACCAGCGCGCCCGGCGGGCTGTAGCGGATGGCATTGTCGAGCAGGTTGCGCAGCAGCAGGGACAGCAGGTTGGCATCGCCCGCGACCGGCAGCGGTTCGCCGCCCTGCTCCGGCCATTCGAGCTCCACATCGACCTGCTTCTGCTGCGCCAGCGCCAGGCAGTCCGACAGCGCCTGCTGCGCCACCGGCAGCCAGCTGACCGGCTGGCGCGACGGCAGCGCCGAGGCATCCTCCAGCCGGCTCAGCGTCAGCAGCTGCGATACCAGCCGGCTGATGCGGTCGATGCCGGCGGCGACGTTGGCGCGGGCCCGGTCGCGCTCCACGGCGTCCGGCGAGCGCTCGGCAAGCTCCCATTGCGCCCTTAGCGCGGCCAGCGGCGTGCGCATCTCGTGCGCGGCGTCGGCGGTCAGGCGGCGCTCGTGCTCGATCGAATCCGACACGCGCTCCAGCAGCCGGTTCATCGCGTGGACCAGCGGTACCAGCTCGCCAGGCACCGCCGCCAGGCTGAGCGGCTGGCGATCGTCGGGCGCGCGCCGTTCGATGTCGGCCGACAACGCCCGCACCGGCGCCATCGCGCGGCGCGTGAACCAGATCAGCAGCGCGATCAGCAGCGGCAGGCCCGCGGCCCATGGCAGCACCTGCGCGGCGATATAGGACAGGATCAGCTCGTTGCGCTCGGCCAGTTGCTGGCCGACGCAGACACGCCAGCCGGTATCCGGATCGTCGAGGTAGTACAGCCGCCAGCGCTGGTGGTCGAGCACGGTATCGGTAAAGCCCTTCACGCCCGGCGCGCGCGGAAGCAGGTCGCCCTCCGGATCGATATGCAGCGGCTGCCCGTTTGGCAGCCACGCGGCGATGGCGAGGTCGCCGAGGCCGGCATCGCCCTGGTCGCCTTCCACCAGCTGCGGCAGCCGCGTGCGCGACGGCCCGGCGGCAAGGTCGACCATCGGCGCCACCGAGTGCATCTGCAGCGCCATGCGCACCATGTCGGTGTCATACAGCTCATTGATCTCATGCCGGGCGCGCACGTAGGTCAGGCCGATGGTCAGCAGCCAGACCACCGGCGTGGCGATCAGCACGGCCAGGATAAGCCGGCGCTGCAGCGTCATTGGCAGTCCTCGGCAGCGCCCAGCGTGTAGCCCGCGCCGCGGAAGGTGCGCACGATCCTGGGATGGATCTTTCGGCGCAGGTGGTGGATGTGGACTTCCAGCGCATTGCTTTCCACGCCGCCCTGCCAGTCATAGAGCTTGTCGCGCAGGAAATCGCGCGTCAGCAGGCGGTTGGGGTGTGCCAGCAGCAACTCGAGCAGCATGGCTTCGCGGCTGGTCAGCTCCACCGGCGTGCCGGCCCAGTATGCCTGCCGGCGGGCGGGATGGAATTCCAGCGCGCCGTGCTTCCACACCGGCGACGACATCCCCACGGCGCGGCGTGTCACGGCGCGCAGGCGCGCGGCCAGTTCGTCGAGCGCGACCGGCTTGACCAGGTAGTCATCGGCGCCGGCATCGAGCCCGCCGATGCGGCTTTCGATCGCATCGCGCGCGGTCAGCACGATCACGGGAATGCGGCAGCCGCGCGCGCGCCAGCGCGCCAGCAGCGCCATGCCGTCCTCGCCGGGCAGGCCGAGGTCCAGCACCACGGCGTCATAGCCGGCCATCTCGAGCGCATGGTCGGCCTCTGCGGCGGTGCTGAACCAGTCGACCGCATAGTCCAGCAGCTGCAGCCCGCGCCGCAGGCCGTCGCCGAGCATGGGGTCGTCTTCAACAATAAGGATTCTCATGTTCCGGGTTGTTATGCGGCCGTCACGCCACGCAGGGGATCGATTGTGCGCTTGCAAGCTTAATGTGCCATTAAGGTTGCCGGCTTATCCTCGCGCTCGCATTGCCAGGCCTTGTCCTGTTCAACGCCGCGCCTGGCGCCGGCGCCGACAAGGCCGTCAACTCTTCCGCCCGCGCCGCCTTGCCGTCACACCTGCCCTCCAGCCCTGCCAGCCCTGCCAGCCCCGCCGTTCTGCCACACGCCGAGCGCCTCGCCGCGCGGCCCGACCATGCCGTGCGCGTGGCAGGCATTCCCGCCATTGCGCTCGCGCTCGCGGTGCTGGCGTTCGCGCTGCTGTGGTTCGGCACGCTGGGGGCACGCCACCTGCTGGGACCGGATGAAGGCCGCTACGCCGAGATCGCGCGCGAGATGCTGGCCACCGGCGACTGGGTCACGATCCGCTATGACGGGCTGAAGTACTTCGAGAAGCCGCCCTTTCACCTGTGGGTGACGGCAGTGTCATATACGCTGTTCGGCATCGGCGAATGGCAGGCGCGGCTGTGCGTCGCGCTTGCCGGCCTGGCCGGCGTGGCGGCATCGATGCTGGCGGCGGCGCGCTGGTTCGGCGCGCGCGCGGGATGGCTGGCGGGGCTGGTGCTGGCATCGGCGCCGATGTGGAATGCCGCGGCACACTTCAATACTCTCGACATGACGCTCTCCGGCGTCCTGGCCTGCGCCCTGGCGGGCATGCTGCTGGCGCAGCACCCCCGCACCACGCCAACGTCGCGACGCAACTGGATGCTGGCATGCTGGACGGCGATGGGTATCGCGCTGCTGACCAAGGGGCTGGTCGGGGTGGTGCTGCCGGGACTGGCACTGGTGGCGTACACCTGCGTCACGCGCGACCTGGCGCTGTGGCGGCGCCTGCATGCGCTGGCGGGCATTGCGGTGATGCTGCTGGTGGCGGTGCCGTGGTACTGCCTGGTGGCACGTCGCAACCCCGAGTTCCTGCACTTCTTCTTCGTGCACGAGCACTGGCAGCGCTACACGTCGACGGTGCATGCGCGCCAGGGTCCGCCGTGGTACTTCGTGCCGCTGGTGCTGGGCGGGTTCATGCCGTGGCTTGGGGTGCTGCCCGCAATGGTCCGCACCGTCAGGCATCGCGCCGGGACCAGCGTGACCACCGTGACCACCACCATGACAATCGGCCCGGCACCGTTCCAGCCCGCGCTGATGTGCGCTGCGTGGGCATTGTCGATCTTCGCCTTCTTCAGCCTGTCAGGCTCCAAGCTGCCCGGCTACATCCTGCCGGTGTTCCCGGCGCTGGCGATCCTCGCCGGTGCCGCGCTGGCGCAAACCGGCGTGCCGGCGTGGCGCACGCAGCTTTGGGCGATGCTGGCGATCGGCGCGCTCGGGCTGCTGGCGAGTCCCGTGGTGGCGAACCTCGATTCCAACAACACACCGAACGTGCTCTATCGCGCCTACGCCGTATGGGTGGCGATGGCGTTTGCCCTCATCTGCGCCGGCACGCTCGCCGCGCTGTGGCTGCTGCGCCGGCACGGGCGCATGGCAAGCATCACGGCTTACGCGCTGGGCATGCTGCTGGCATTCACCGTTGCCCTGCTCGGCCATGAGGCCATCGGCCGCTCGGCCTCGGGCATCGCCCTGGCTGCGCCGATCGAGCGCGTGCTGCGGCCCGGCATGCCGCTCTATGGCGTGGGCATGCTCGACCATACGTTGCCCTTCTACCTGCGGCATCCGCTCACCATGGTGGCGCAGCCCGATGAACTGGCCTTCGGCACGGAGCAGGAGCCGCAGAAGTGGCTGCCGACCATCGACGCCTTTGTCGATGCGTGGCAGCACGGCCCGCGTGCCGTGGCGCTGTTGTCGCCGCGGACGTTTGCCGAACTGAGCGCGCGCGTGCCGATGCATGTGATCGCGCGCGACTGGCGGCGCGTGGCCGTGGCCAACTTCCCCGTCGCCGGCGTGCGCTAGCGTGCTGCCGGTGTTTCGTGCCGCACTCGTGCGGCACGCTTCTTTTCGATGCGATCGTCAACACAATGCAAGGCAAGAAAGTACTGATTCTCGGCGTCAACGGCTTCATTGGCCATCACCTGACGCGCCGCATCCTGGAAACCACGCCGTGGGAGGTCTACGGCATGGACATGAACACGGACCGATCTACGTGCGCCAGCCGCTGCGCGTGTTCGAGCTGGATTTCGAGGCCAACCTGCCGATCGTGCGCGCCGCGGTCAAGTACGGCAAGCACCTGGTGTTCCCGTCGACCTCGGAGGTCTACGGCATGTGCAGCGACGAGGAGTTCGACCCGGAAGCCTCGCCGCTGGTCTACGGCCCGATCAACAAGCCGCGCTGGATCTATGCCTGCTCCAAGCAACTGATGGACCGCGTGATCCACGCCTACGGCATGGAGCAGGGCCTCCACTACACGCTGTTCCGCCCCTTCAACTGGATCGGCGCGGGGCTGGACTCGATCTTCGAGTCGAAGGAAGGCTCGTCACGCGTCGTGACGCAGTTCCTCGGCCATATCGTGCGCGGCGAGCCGATCAGGCTGGTCGACGGAGGCGCGCAGAAGCGCGCGTTTGCCGATATCTCGGACGGCATCGGTGCGCTGATGCGCATCATCGAGAACCCGAGCGGCATCGCCAGCGGCAAGATCTTCAATATCGGCAATCCGGCCAACATCCATTCGGTGCGCGAGCTGGCCGAGATGATGCTGAAGATGGCCGCGGACTACCCCGAATACGCCGAGGAAGCGCGCAAGACGCAGATCGTCGAAACCTCGTCGGGCGACTTCTACGGCAAGGGCTACCAGGACGTGCAGCACCGCGTGCCGAAGATCGACAACACCGTCGAGGAGCTGGGCTGGAAGCCCGAGGTCACGATGGAGCAGTCGCTGCGCCGCATCTTCGAAGCCTACCGCGGGCACGTGGCCGACGCGCGCACGCTAGTGAACCAGTCGTAGGCGCAGGCAGGCAGGCCACAGGCGCTCGATGTCCTAAGCGTCCGCCCGGTCAAACCCCGCCTTGCGCGCCAGCACGATGGCCTGCGCGCGGTTCTCCACTTCCAGCTTGGCGAAGATGCTGGTGATATGGTTGCGCACGGTCTTTTCGCACAGGTCCAGGCGCGCGGCGATCTGGGCGTTGTCGCGGCCCTGCGCGATCAGCTCGACGATATCGCGCTCGCGCCGCGTCAGCGCGGTGAAGGCGGGATCGCGCACCGGTGCCGAGGCCGGCAAGAAGGCACGCACCTCGTCGAGCCACCGGTTCCAAGCGGGCTCGGTGTCGAGCAGCAGGTGATTGCCGCTTTCCAGCGGCACGAAGCGCGCGCCGGGAATTTCGCTGGCGATCAGGCGGCCCTCGTCGAACGGCACGCGCGCGTCGCGCACCGCATGCAGCACCAGCGTCGGGCACGTGACCCTCGGCAGCAGTTCGACCACATCGATCTCGTTGAACACGCGCATGAAGCGCGCGGCATTCAGCGGCGACGTGGAGACCCGCTCCAGCTCGTTGAACCACGCATGCTGCTCGGCCGTGCCGCCCGGGATGAACTGGGTCGTGAAGAACTGGCGGAAGGCGGGATTCTCCTGGCCCCAGCCTAGCTCGGCGAGCTTGTTCATCAATTCGGCTTCCTCGCGCAGGCGCGGGCTCAGGTTGTCGCGCTTGAGCCGCCCGCGCGCATAACCGCCGTGCAGGATCAGGTGGCTGACGCGCTCGGGGTGCGCCACGGCGTAGGCCACGGCGATCGATGCGCCCTGCGAGATACCCAGCAGCGGGAAATGCTCCACGCCGTTGGCATCGACGATGGTTTCGAGGTCGCGCAGCCACGCGTCGAACGACAGGTCTTCGATATCGCGGTCGGACAGCCCGCAGCCGCGTTCGTCATAGCGGATCAGCGTGTGGTGCGCCGACAGGGCCATGATCATGTGGCTCCACACCGGGCTGTCCACATCGAACTCGAGGTGGCTCATCCAGTTGGCCGCCTTCACCAGCGGCGCGCCGCTGCCCGTGACGGCGTAGGCAAGGCGAACGCCATCCCGGCTGGTGCACAGGCGAATCTGCTGCTTGAACATCGGCATGTCGGGCCGCGCGGTGCTGGGACGGCCTGCCGGCGGCGCGGCCCTCGGGACCGTGCCTGCCAGGCGGGCGCGCCGCGTGACTTCACTAGTGTAGGAAAGGATCGGTGCGGCTTTGCAAGGGATTGCGCAAGCGCGCATGCCGTTGCGCGAATGCACCGGCCCGGCATGAAACCGGGCCGGTGGTCAGGGACGAGCGTGCGGCAGCGTTTGGCACGGGCGGGTCCTGACGCACATGCGGGCGCATGTGCGCTGGCATGGTGCCTCACCGAGGCACGCGGTTATGCATGGCTGAGGCATTCGCCACTGTCGCGCGGGCCGCTGCGTGCGCCGTCGCTGTAGCCGTCGCGCGATCTGGTGCGGGTCCCTTCCGTAAACGGGTCGAACTGTCCCATGCGCGCGCCGTCAGTATATGGATCGGGCTTGCGCATGCCGTCACCGTACGGATCAAAGTCACGGACCGCGCACACTGACATGCCCTGGCGCGCCACCACGGACAACATCGTGGCCTCGGGCCCGTGCGCTCCGTCGCTGAAGGCGTCGCGCTGTCCGTGGCGGACATGCGCGGCAGTCCGCGTGGCTTCGTCACCCGCCCCGGCGTGGGCGGTCGGGCTCGCGCCGGCCGCCAGTGCGGCAAGTGCGGTGACGGTGAGCAGGGTCTCGGCAAACTTCTTATGCATTGCTATCTCCAACCGGGGATGCCGGCAGCGTGGCCGCTGCGGTCCCTCATGCAAGGCGATCACCAACGCACGGGCCGCACGGGATCGCCTTGGCCGTGCGGGCCGATTGCCCGGCGCCTGCCGGCTGCCCTCCCATCGCGGCAGCGGTGCGGCGCCTGACTCCTGGATCAGGAAGATGCGGGTGTGGGGGGTGCGGGCGCGCATGGCGCCCCGCTTCAGTCGCTCAACGTCAGTGCAGCCATCCGAACATCGCGAGCAGCGGCACCAGCGGCACCAGCGGCATTAGCGGCAACAGCGCCGGCGACGGCATCAGCCGCGCCGGACTGCGCCAGCGTGCCGCCAGGCCCGCCGACACGCGGTCGGCGGCCAGCTGCACCGCGGTGCGCCAGAGCGTCGCATCCGGCGCCTGGCGGCCGCGCAGGGAGCGCGCCAGCGACAACGCGCGTCCCAGCTCGCGCGCCGGCGCGCCGTGATCGTGGTCCAGCTCGCGCAGCGAGGCCAGCCACGACTCCCAGTTCGCGTGTGAATGACAGAAGACGTAGAGCAGCAGCAGCGCCGGCGGCAGCAGCACCGCGCCGGTGGGCGCGATGCGCTCGCGCAGCATGCGTCGCAGCCATGGCGGCAGCGCACGTCGCGGCAGGCGCGCGCGACGGGCTTCGTCGGCATGCCGGCTGGACGGGCGAGACCACTGCTGCAACGAACGCATGGCACGGCTCCTCGAGGAGGCGGACCGCCACGAAGGGGTCCTGTGACAAGTTGAGGGTTGCATTGTCCGGCCCGGGGCCGGCGCGCGCATGAGGCCGTGGTCCCGGGCCGGCTGCTGCGACGCCCGGGTTTCCGGGACAAGTGCCCCGGGGGAGCGCCGGCGGGTGGCGCATGGCAGACGCGCGCCTCGACCGCGCGGGCCGCGTCAGACAAAAAAGCCCCGGGACACGCCTTGCGGCGCCGTCCCGGGGCTTGCAGCGGCGGGCACCAGGCCCGCCCGCTTCAGATCTCGACCTTGGTACCCAGCTCCACCACCCGGTTGGCCGGGATCTGGAAGAAATCTGACGGCTTGGCGCCGTTCTGATGCATCCAGGCGAACAAGCTTTCGCGCCACATCGTCATGCCCGGCAGCTTGGACGGAATCACCGATTCGCGCGCGATGAAGAACGAGGTTTCCATCAGCTCGAAATGCATGCCGAGCTTGCGGTCGGCCAGGTCCAGCACCTTCTGCACGTCCGGCGTTTCCTTGAAGCCGTATTCCGACTTCAGGATAAAGACGCCGCCGCCCAGGTCCTTGCAGCTCAGGCGATGATCGTCGTCGACATACGGCACGTCGCGCGTGATGAAGTGCAGGAACACCACGCGCTCGTGCAGCACGCGGTTATGCTTGAGGTTGTGCAGCAGCGACACCGGCACCGACTCGGTGTTGCCGGTCAGGAAGACCGCGGTGCCCTCGACGCGGTGCGGCGGGTGCGCCAGCAGGCCGGCGATGAACGGCTCCAGCGGGATGCCGTCTTCCAGGCTGCGCGCGCGCAGCAGCTTGCGGCCGCTGTACCAGGTCATCAGCATGAAGAAGGCCATGCTGCCCAGCAGCAGCGGGAACCAGCCGCCTTCGGCGACCTTGAGCAGGTTGGCGGCAAAGAACGACAGGTCGACCAGCAGGAAGCCCGCGCCGACCAGTACCACCAGCGCCGTGTTCCACTTCCACACATTGCGCATGCACACCGCCGCCAGGATGCTGGTGATGACCATGGTCGTGGTCACGGCGATGCCGTAGGCCGCCGCCAGGTTCTCGGACTTCTTGAACGAGATCACCACGCCGATCACCAGCACCAGCAGCAGCCAGTTGACCACCGGCAGGTAGATCTGGCCGATCTCCGCGGCCGAGGTGTAGCGCACGCGCATGCGCGGCACAAAGCCCAGCTGGATCGCCTGGCTGGTCAGCGAGAAGGCGCCGGAGATGACCGCCTGCGAGGCGATCACCGTCGCGCAGGTGGCCAGCAGCACCATCGGGATCAGCAGCGGCTCCGGCACCATCAGGTAGAACGGGTTCTCGGCGCCGGCGGGGTTTTGCAGCAGCATCGCGCCCTGGCCGAAGTAGTTCAGCATCAGGCACGGCATCACCAGGATGAACCAGCCGATGCGGATCGGCCGCGCGCCGAAATGGCCCATGTCGACGTACAGCGCCTCGGCCCCGGTCAGCACCAGGAACACCGAGCCCAGCACGATAAAGGCCTGCAGCGCATGCTCGACCAGGAAGGTGATGCCGTACAGCGGATTGACCGCCTTGAGGATTTCCGGCGCCTGGACCAGGTTGAACACGCCCAGCGCACCCAGCGTCACGAACCAGGCCGTCATGATCGGACCGAACAGCTTGCCCACCGCGTGGGTGCCATGCCGCTGGATCAGGAACAGCCCGGCCAGGATGGCCAGAGTGATCGGTATCACGAATTGCGACAGCTGCGGCGCCGCGATCTCCAGCCCTTCCACCGCCGACAGCACCGAGATCGCCGGCGTGATGACCGCATCGCCATAGAACATGCAGGCGCCGAAGATGCCGAGCATCATCAGGATCTTTGCCTTGCCCGAGCGCGGCGCCACGGTACGCAGCACCAGCGCCATCAGCGCCAGCACCCCGCCCTCGCCGTCGTTGTCGGCGCGCATCACGAACACCACGTACTTGATCGAAACCACGATGATCATGGCCCAGAACAGCATCGAGATGACGCCCAGTACGGCGTCGGGGCTGAAGGCGATGCCATGTTCCTTGCTGAAGCACTCCTTGAGCGCGTACAGCGGGCTGGTGCCGATGTCGCCGAAGACGACGCCGACCGCGCCGAGCACCAGGGCGCGTGTACTGGGACTTTCGACGAAATAATGGCTGGTTGTGGACTGGGTAGTCATGAGATTGGGTCTGCCCGGCCGGCTTGCCGGCAGTTTTGTTGGCTCTGGCAGCCGCCACCCGGCGCGGGGTGCCGACTGCTGCGACCGTTTTCCGGCGCTTTTTGCGTTCTATTGCATTGCACAAACCCGCGCAATTCTAGATGAACTGCCCGCGCACGACCACTCCGCGTGATCCGGATGCCGTTTTCGTGACTCAGCAAGCATGGGAGGGAAGTGGCCGGTGGTCAAGGCCTGGGTAAGCAAAACAGCCTGTCCTTGCGCCCGCAAGGCCCGTTGCGGCAGGGCAACATTTGTGCGTCAGGCAGCACCCGGGACGGCCTATACGCCGAGGTAACGATCCAGCGCCTCCGGCTTTCCGGCCAGGTCGGCCGCCGGGCCGGCCAGCACCACCCGGCCTTTTTCCAGCACCACGGCGCGGTCGGCGTGGGCCAGCACCGAGCGGAAGTTGCGGTCTACCACCACCGAAGCGATCCCGGTGGCGCGCACCGTGGCGATGACTTCCCAGATCTCGCGCACGATGCGCGGGGCCAGCCCTTCGGTGGCTTCGTCCAGCACCAGGCAGTCGGGATTGGTCATCAGCGCGCGGCCGATCGACAGCATCTGCTGCTCGCCGCCGGACAGTTGCTGGCCGCCATGCGAGAGGCGCTCCTTCAGGCGCGGGAACAGGTCGAGCACACGCGCCTCGTCCCAGTCGTTGCGGCCATTGCAGCCCTTGCGGGCGGCCATCAGCAGGTTTTCACGCACCGACAGGCTGGGGAAAATGCCCCGCCCTTCCGGCACGTAGGCGACGCCGAGGCGCGCCACCTCGTAAGGCTGCGCCCGCGACATGTCACGGCCGGCCACGCGGATCTGCCCCTGGCGCTGGCGCACGTGGCCCAGCAGCGTGCGCAACAGCGTGCTCTTGCCCATGCCGTTGCGCCCCAGCAGGCCCACGGTCTCGCCCACGCCCACGGTGAAATCGATGCCGCGCAGCACATGGCTGGAGCCGTACCAGGCGTTGATGCCGGTGGCTTCGATCATCGGTGTGCTGGTGAGTGTGCTAGTAGGCGTACTCATGCGGCCTCGTTTTCTTCTTCGCCCAGGTAGGCAAGCTGGACTTCGCGGTTGGACCGGATCGCCTCGGGCGTGCCGGTGGCGATCACCACGCCGTTGACCATCACGGTGATACGGTCGGCAACCGAGAACACCGCGTCCATGTCGTGTTCGACCAGCAGGATGGCATGGCCCTCGCGCAGGCCGCGCAGCAGCCCGAGCATGCGCGTCGATTCCTCGGCGCCCATGCCGGCGAGCGGCTCGTCGAGCAGCAGCGCAACCGGCTGCGTAGCCAGGCACATCGCCACCTCGAGCTGGCGCTTCTGGCCATGCGCCAGGTCGCTGGCGCGCCGGTCCGCCAGCGGCGCCAGGCCGGCGCGCTCCATCGCCTCGTCGGCCAGCGTGGCGCTGGTGCGGCAGCCCTGCGCGCTTTCCCACAGGCGCCAGGCCCGCTGCGCGCGCGACTGCGCCGCCAGCCGGCAGTTCTCGCGCACGGTCAGCGGCAGGAAGATGTTGTTGCGCTGGTAGCTGCGCCCCACGCCGTGCCGTGCCAGGCGCGGCTGCGACCAGCCGGTGACCTCCTCGCCCTTCAGGAACAGGCGCCCTGACGTCGGCGGCAGCTCGCACGACAGCATGTTGATCAGCGTGGACTTGCCCGCGCCATTGGTGCCGATCACGGCATGGATCTCATGCAGCGCCAGCGACAGGTCGACGCCGGCCACGGCAGTAAGGCCGCCAAAGCGGCGCGTGAGCTGCTGCGCCTGCAGTACCGGGGTGTTCATGCGGCCTCCGTATTTCGCGCGTTGCCATCATTGGTCTCGCTGGCTTCGCTCCCCTGCCCGCCATTGTGCCGCCCGGTCTTGCCGCGGCGCCCGTGCCGCAGCACCGCGGGCAGGCTCACCAGCCCCCGCGGCAGCAGCGCGACGGCAACGATGATGAAGCCGCCCATCACGAGCTGCCAGTGCTTGGTCAGCGTGCTGAACCATTCGGCCAGCAGCACGAACGAAAACGCCCCCAGCACCGCCCCGGCAAGGCTGCCGACACCGCCCAGGATCACCATCAGCATGGCGTTGCCCGACTGGTGCCACGACGCGATCTCCGGGTTGACGAAGCCGAACTGGATCGCATAGAGGAAGCCGGCCAGCCCCGCCAGCACCCCGCCGGCGACAAAGGCGCCTAGCTGGTACCGATAGGTGGCATAGCCGGCGGCGCGCATGCGCTGCTCGTTATGGCGGATGCCCACCAGCGCATGGCCGAAGCGCGAACGCAGCACCAGCGCCAGCAGCGCGACCGTGGCCACCAGGCCCGCCCACACCAGCCAGTAGAAGTGCGTGGGGTCGGTGACGGTCAGCAACTGCTCGCCCGGCACCGGGAATTCCGGGCGGAAATAGATATAGGTGCCGTCGCTGCCGCCCGCGAGCTTGGTGTCATGGAAGACGAAGTAGACCATCTGCGCGAAGGCCAGCGTCACCATGATGAAATACACGCCGCGCGTGCGCAGCACCAGCGCGCCCACCACCAGCGCCAGCCCAGCCGAGGCGGCCAGCGCGCCGGCCAGCAGCAGCCAGCCGTTGCCCGGCCCGGATTGCGGCGCGAGCATCGCGGTGGCGTAGGCCGCCATGGCGAAGTACGCGGCATGCCCGAGGCTCACCAGCCCGGTATAGCCGATCAGCAGCTGCAGCGACAGCGCGAAGATCGCCATGATCATCACCTTGCTGAGCAGCTCGATATAGAACTTGTGGCTGTCCGCGGTCAGCAGCAGCGGCAGCACCGCCAGCACGGAGAAGGCCACCAGCCAGCCCAGCGCGGCAAGCAGCGCGGCATTGCCGCGGGAATGCCGGCGCGCCGGCAATGTCGTCGGATTCATGTCAGCCCGCCTTGAACAGCCCCTGCGGCTTCCACAGCAGGATCACCGCCATCAGCAGGTAGATCAGCACGCCGGCCGCCTCCTGCCAGAACACCTTGCCAAAGGTATCGACGAAGCCCAGCAGCAGCGAGGCCACCAGCGCGCCCTTGACCGAGCCGATACCGCCGATCACCACCACCACGAAGCACACGATCAGCACCTGCCCGCCCATGCCCGGATACACTGACGACACCGGCGCCGAGATCATCCCCGCCAGCACCGCCAGCGCCACGCCCAGCGCGAACACGAAGCGGTACAGCACGGTGATGTTGATGCCGAGCGACTGCACCATCTCGCGGTTGGTCGCGCCCGCGCGGATCATCATGCCCAGCCGCGTGCGCCGGATCACGTAGTACATGGCCGCGGCCACCGCCAGGCACACCGCGGAGATAAAGAGCCGGTACACCGGGTACGTCATGTCGTTGCCGATCGGCAGCGCGCCGTCGAGCAGCGCCGGCACCTGCACGCCGTGCACATCGTCGCCGACCAGGATGCTGCGCAGCTCTTCGAACACCAGGATCAGGCCGTAGGTCATCAGCACCTGCTGCAGGTGGTCGCGCTCGTACAGGTAGCTGAAGAACGCCCACTCCAGCACGTAGCCGAACACCACCGCCAGCACGATGCCGAGCGGGATCGCGATAAACAGGTTGCCGGTCAGCCCGGCGAGCGTGAAGGCAAGGTATGCGCCCAGCATATAGAAGCTGCCGTGCGCCAGGTTGATCACGCCCATGATGCCGAAGATGAGCGTCAGGCCGCTGGCGACCAGGAACAGCAGCAGGCCGTACTGCACGCTGTTCAGGCACTGGATGAGGAAGGAGACGATGTCCATGCGGGCACTTCTGCAGACTACGACAGGGAAGACGGTTTTGGGTGCGCCAAAGCCGCCCGAACTTGCCTGAGCAAGGTGTTCTCCCTCTCCCCGCATGGGGAGAGGGGTGGGGTGAAGGGTGGTATAGCCAGGTACCAGATCAAGCGGAGCCTTCGGTCTTGAACCGATGGGCGTCAGCCTTTGACCCGCATGCCCTCACCCCCTGCCCCTCTCCCGCAGGCGGGAGAGGGGAGCAAACACGCGGGTATTGAAGCGCTTACAGCCTGCACCCACGCGCCGGATCCGCCAGCGCCTTCACCGCCACCGAGCTGACCTTGTTCTCGCGCCCGTCCACCTTGCGCAGGTAGAAATCCTGCACCGGGTTGTGCGCCTTCGACAGCGTAAAGGCACCGCGCGGGCTGTCGATCTTGGCCGCGCCCATGGCCTTGTACAGGTCGGCCTTGCGCGTCATGTCGCCCTTGACCGCACTGGCACCGGCCGCGAGCAGCTGTGCCGCGTCATACCCCTGCACCGCGTAGACGTCGGGCTGCAGCTTGAAGGTCTTGGCGTAGTCCAGCCGGAAGTTCTTGTCGCGCGCATTGCTCAGGCCGTCCGCGTAGTGCAGCGTCGTTTCCAGCCCCTGCGCGGCGTTGCCCTGCGCTTCCAGCGTGCCGTCGGTCAGGAAGCCCGAGCCGTACAGCGGGATCTTGTCCTTCAGCCCCGCCGCGGCCCAGTCCTTGACGAACTTGACCGCGCCGCCGCCGGCAAAGAACACGAACACGGCATCCGGCTTGAGCGAAGCCACCTCGGTGATCAGCGCCTGGAATTCGACGTTGGGGAAGGGCAGGCTCAGCTCCTTCACCACCTTGCCGCCCTTGGCCTCGAAGGCCTCCTTGAAGCCCTTGACCGACTGCTCGCCGGCGGCGTATTTCCACGTCAGCGTCACCACCTTCTTGAGCCCGCGCTCGGCCAGCACCTGGCCCATCGCATAGCCCGGCTGCCAGTTCGAGAATGAAGTGCGGAAGATGTTCGGGCCGCACAGCGGACCGGTGGCTTCATCGACGCCGGCGTTGGGGATGATCAGCAGCGTGTTGTTTTCCTTGGCGACCTTGACGATGCCCATCTGCACGCCCGAATGCACCGTGCCGACCACCACGTCGACCTGGTCGCGCTTGACCAGCTTGGTGGCGTTTTCCGGGGCCTTGGCGGGGTCGGATTCATCGTCGACCTTGAAGTATTCGATCTCGCGGCCGCCGAGCTTGCCGCCCTGCTGCTGCACATACATGCGGAAGCCGTTCTCGATGGCGGTGCCGAGCGCCGCGTACGTGCCGGTGTACGGCAGCATGAAGCCGACCCTGATCTTGCCGCCCGGCGCGGGCTGGGCTGGCGGGGCGGGCTGGGCCGAGGCGCCGGCCATGGCAAACACGGTGGCGGCGGCAAGGCAGGCAGGCGCGAGCCCGCGCGGTGTGAAGCGACGCATCAATGTCTCCTGGTGGTCAAGCCGGCGGCTTACCGGACCGTTGCCGGTCCCCCTGCCGCTGCCGTGGCCTGCGACGGCGCATGCTGCGCCGCGGACCCTGCGGAGCGGGCGGGGAAGCCCAATTATTTTAGGTATGAAGTATGTGTGTTTATATGCCGAACCGCGGCCTGCGTCAACGCCTCAGGCTGGTCGCGGTGTGGCGAATGCCCGCATCGCGCGAGTTTAAGCAACGTGGTTTGTGGGGCATATCGATGGATACCCTCGATCTGCGCCATGGTGCCGTACTCGTCGTCTTCGCCCTGCACCGCCAGCACCGGGCCCGTGAGCCCCGACAGCAGCGGACGCAGGTCCCACTGGCGGAAATCCGGGTCGAGCCAGATATCGTTCCAGCCCCAGAAGGCGGATTCGACGTCGTCATGATGGCGCCCCAGCCGCTGGCGCAGGTCGGTGTCGAGATAGACCTGGCGCGTGGCGGCGATGCTGCTTACTGACAGGTCTTCCACCACGATATGCGGCGCGAGCACGGTGATGCCGTCCAGCGCCTGCGGGAAGCTGGCGGCATAGATCAGCGCGATGGAAGCGCCATCGCTGTGCCCCATCAGCCAGGGCACGCCATGCTTGCGGCCGGGCCCGATATCGAGCGCGTCGAACAATGCCGGCAACGCCTCGCGCGCCTGGCGGTGCATGAAATCGGGGCGCCATTTCTCGGCATGCGGGCGCGGCGTGGAACGGCCGTAGCCGTAGCGTGAGAACACCAGCCCGCGATAGTCGCCGGCCTCGCAGAAATCGCGCGGGAAATCGCGCCACATGCTGACCGAGCCCAGGCCTTCGTGCAGGAAGACCACCAGCGGACGCTGCGTGCGCTCGGGGCGCAGCCACTGGTATTCGATCTGGATACGGCGTTCGTCGAAGGGGATTTCCACCAGGCTGGTGGGCATCGGCATCTTGTCGTCTGGCATCGCTTCAGGAAGGAGTTGTCTGGGACTGGCGCGCGGCTTCCTCGCGCTGGCGCAGCCGGAAACGCTGGATCTTGCCGGTGGCGGTCTTGGGCAGTTCCGGCACGCATTCGATCTGGCGCGGGTACTTGTACGGCGCGAGGCGCGCCTTGATGAACGCCTGCAGCTCCGCGGCCATGCCGTCCTGCCATTGCTGGCCCGGCCGCAGCACGACGAAGGCCTTGGGCTTGACCAGCTCGTCGGCATCGGCCACGCCGATCACCGCGGCTTCGAGCACGGCCGGGTGCAGCGCCAGCGCGGCTTCGACCTCGAACGGCGAGACGTAGATGCCGCCGACCTTGAGCATGTCGTCGCTGCGCCCTGCATAGGTGTAGTAGCCGTCGGCATCGCGCAGGTACTTGTCGCCGCTGCGCGTCCATTCGCCGACAAAGGTGTCGCGGGTCTTGTCGCGATTGCACCAGTACATCAGCGCCGCGCTCGGTCCCTTGATGTAGAGGTCGCCGATCTCGCCAGGCGCGCACGGTTCGCCGCGCTCGTCCAGCAGCTTCAGTTCGTAGCCCGGGACGGCCATGCCCGTGGTGCCGTAGCGCACCTCGCCGGGCCGGTTCGACAGGAAGATATGCAGCATCTCCGTGGAGCCGATGCCATCCAGGATGTCGCAGCCGAAATGCGCCAGGAAACGCTCGCCGATATCGCGCGGCAATGCCTCGCCGGCGGAGGTGCACACGCGCAGGGCCACGTCGCTGCGCACGGGCAGGTCGGGCGCGGCGAGCATGCCGGCGAACAATGTCGGCACGCCGCAAAACACTGTTGGCCGCTGCTCCCGCAGTCGCCGGAACACCGCCGTCGGCGTGGGCCGTTCGGCCATCAGCACGGTGGTCGCGCCAACCGACATCGGGAAGGTCAGCGCATTGCCCAGCCCGTAGGCGAAGAACAGCTTGGCGGCCGAGAACACGACGTCGTCCTCGCGAATGCCGAGCACCTGGCGGGCATAGAGATCGGCGGTGTAGAACAGGTTGCCGTGGGTATGCACCGTGCCCTTGGGGCGGCCGGTCGAGCCCGACGAATAGAGCCAGAACGCCATGTCATCGGGGCCGGTGCGCGCGACCGGCGCCGGCGAGCGGGTGCGCGCCAGCATCGCGCCCACGCTGCATGCCGGCGCCGCATCGCCGTGCGGGGCGGCCTGGATCACCATCGGCGACAGGCCGCTCTTGTCGATCGCTGCCTGCATCACCGGCAACAGCGGCGTCGATACCACCGCTGCGCGGGCGCCGCTGTGCGCGAGCATGTACGCATAGTCGTCCGCGGTCAGCAGCGTGTTGACCGCCACCGGCACCACCCCGGCCAGCAGGCAGCCGAGAAACACCGTGGGGAAGTCGACGGTATCGAGCGCGCACAGCAGCAGCCGCTCTTCCTGCCGGAATCCCGCATCGCGCAGCGCGCCGCCAAAGCGGCGGGCGCGGGCATCGAGCGCGGCGTAGGTCAGCGAAGTGGCGTCGTCGACATAGGCGACCTTGTCGCCCCGCCCTGCTTCGAGGTTGCGCGAAAGCAGGTCTTCGGCGGCGTTGTAGCGCGTCGGCAGCACCGCGACGGTGCCGTCCGGCGCTGCAGTGCCGGCAATGGCGGCGGTATTCGGGGGCGTCATGTCTCCACTCCTTGGTGTCGCATGCCGCGCGCTGCCTGGACCGGTAGCTGCGCGCCAGGCGCCAGGCCAGTCGCTGTTATCGCGATGTCCGGATCACGTGCGTGCCGGCATCCGCTTTGCGATGCATTTTATTTCATATCAACTATTATGCAAGCAAGGGGATGCACTATAAGACAGCGCCTTGCGGGGAGCCGCCGGGCGGGAGCCCGAAGCACCACAGGGCGCGGCAACCCTGCTCGTATAATGCGCCCTTGCTTTTTGCCAGGCGGCCCAGGCGCCGCCCGGCCAACATGACCTTCGACACCATGCGCCGCGACCCAGCCCTGCTGCCTGCCACCGACCCCGACGCCCGCCCCGCGCGCGAAGCGTCCGCGCCGGCCGCCAATGCCGAGCGCGACCCCTACCTGACCCAACTGGGCGACCGCATCCGCTCGCTGCGCGCCTCGCGCGGCATGTCGCGCAAAGACCTGGCGCGCGGCGCCGGCGTGTCCGAGCGCTACCTCGCCAACCTCGAAACCGGCACCGGCAATGCCTCGGTGCTGCTGCTGCGCCAGGTGGCCGGCGCGCTCGACGTGCCGCTGCCGGTGGTGCTGGCCGAGGTGGACGGCCCGAACGGCTTGAACGGCCAGCAGGCGACGGAGTTCGCGCAGATGGTGCAATGGCTGGCGCAACTGCCGGCCGCGGACCTCGCGCGCGTGCGCGAAGCCTGCCGCCATGCGCTGGCGCCTGAAGAATCCGGTGACGCGCGCCACCGCCGCATCGCGCTGATCGGCCTGCGCGGCGCCGGCAAGTCCACGCTGGGCCGCGCGCTGGCGGCCGCGCGCGACGTGCCCTTCGTCGAACTGAACACCGTGATCGAGCAGGAAGCCGGCGCCAGCCTGTCCGAAATCCATTCGCTGTATGGCCAGGCCGCCTACCGCCGCTACGAGATGCGTGCGCTGGAACGCACGCTGCGCGAGAACGAGCGCATGGTGCTGGCCACGCCGGGCAGCCTGGTGTCGGAGCCGGGCACCTTCAACCTGCTGCTGGCGCACTGCTACACCATCTGGGTGCGCACCTCGCCGGAAGAGCACATGGCGCGCGTGGTGGCCCAGGGCGACATGCGCCCGATGGAAGGCAACCGCGAGGCCATGGCCGACCTGCGCCGCATCCTGCAGGCGCGCACGCCGCTGTACGCCCGCGCCGATATCTCGATCGACACCAGCGGCCTGGATGCCGCGACCTCGCTGCAACAGCTGCGCGCACAACTGCAGGCCGCGGGCGCCTGACCTCGCTTTACCCCCTCTCACCCCGCACGCGTTCCGCGCGCGGGGCAATCAGGCATTGCGCCGCGCCCTCCTCTGCACTATATTTCATCAAAAGCCGCAAGGCACTATAGTGCATCAAGGAGACAGCCATGTCCGCGCCGGCACCCGCCCCCGAAGCCCCCGTTCCCGTCACGTTCGAGCGCCATCCCGACCAGTACCGCCACTGGAAGCTCAGCTTCAACGGCCCAGTCGCCACGCTGGCGATGGACGTCGACGAGGAAGCCGGCCTGTGGCCCGGCTACGCGCTTAAGCTGAATTCGTACGACCTCGGCGTCGACATCGAACTGCATGACGCGCTGCAGCGCATCCGCTTCGAGCATCCCGAAGTGCGCACCGTGGTGCTGACCAGCGCGCGCGAGCGCATCTTCTGCTCCGGCGCCAATATCTTCATGCTGGGCCAGTCGTCGCACGCGTGGAAGGTCAACTTCTGCAAGTTCACCAACGAGACCCGCAACGCCATCGAGGATGCCAGCGAGCATTCCGGGCTGAAATTCATTGCCGCCTGCAACGGCACCACCGCCGGCGGCGGCTACGAGCTGGCGCTGGCCTGCGACGAGATCGTGCTGGTCGACGACCGCTCTTCCGCGGTCAGCCTGCCCGAAGTGCCATTGCTGGGCGTGCTGCCCGGCACCGGAGGCCTGACCCGGGTGACCGACAAGCGCAAGGTCCGGCGCGACCATGCCGACATCTTCTGCACCACCACCGAGGGCGTGCGCGGCCAGCGCGCAAAGGACTGGAAGCTGGTCGATGAAGTGGTCAAGCCGGCCCGCTTCGCCGAGTACGTCGCCGAGCGCGCCGCGGCACTGGCCGCCGCCAGCGACCGCCCGCAGGGCCACCACGGCATCACGCTGACGCCGCTGTCGCGCACGGTCGAGCCCGACGGCTACCGCTACGAGACCGTGCGCGTGCATATCGATCCCGCGGCACGCAAGGCCACGCTCACCATATTCGGCCCCGACAAGCACCAGCCCGCCGATCTGGCCGGCGTGGTCGCCGCCGGCGCGCAATGGTGGCCGCTGAAGATGGCGCGCGAGCTCGACGATGCCATCCTGACGCTGCGCACCAACCACCTCGGCATCGGCATCTGGGTGCTGAAAACCGATGGCGACCCGGCGCAGGTGCTGGCCGCCGATGCGCTGCTGGAAGCCAATGCCGGCCACTGGTTCGTGCGCGAGACCATCGGCATGCTGCGCCGCACGCTGGCGCGGCTGGACGTGTCGTCGCGCAGCCTGATCGCGCTGATCGAGCAGGATTCGTGCTTCGCCGGCACGCTGCTGGAACTGGCGCTGGCGGCTGACCGCAGCTACATGCTGCACCTGCCCGACGCGCCCGACGACGCGCCGCGCATCTTTGTTTCGCCAGTCAACTTCGGCCGCTACCCGATGCCGAACGGGCAAGACCGGCTGGCCGCGCGCTTCTATGGCGACGAGACCGCGCTGGCCGCGGTGCGCGAACACGTCGGCGCCCCGCTCGACGCGCTCAGCGCCGACTCGCTCGGCCTGATCACCGCCGCGCCGGACGATATCGACTGGGAAGACGAAATCCGCATCGCGCTGGAAGAGCGCGCCAGCCTGTCGCCGGACGCACTCACCGGCATGGAAGCGAACCTGCGCTTCGGCGGCGCCGAGAACATGGCAACGCGCATCTTCGGCCGGCTGACCGCGTGGCAGAACTGGATCTTCCAGCGGCCCAACGCCGTCGGCGAGAACGGCGCGCTGAAGGTGTTCGGCACCGGCAACAAGGCGCGCTTCGACTGGGACCGGGTGTAGCGCCCTGCCCCCTGCCCCGCGCAAGGACAACGAGGAGACACCGTGAGCATCGACTACAGCCAGAAGATCCCCAACAACGTCAACCTGTCAGATGACCGCGCGCTGCAACGCGCGCTCGAGCACTGGCAGCCCGCCTTCCTCGACTGGTGGCGCGACATGGGGCCCGATGGCTCGCACGACTTCGACGTGTACCTGCGCACCGCGGTGTCGGTGGACCCGTCGGGCTGGGCGCATTTCGAGCACGTCAAGATGCCCGACTACCGCTGGGGCATCTTCCTGCAGCCGGCCGACCCGGAGCGCAGGATCCATTTCGGCGAACACAAGGGCGAAGCCGCGTGGCAGGATGTGCCCGGCGAGCACCGCGCCAACCTGCGCCGCATCATCGTCACGCAGGGCGACACCGAGCCGGCATCGGTCGAGCAGCAACGGCACCTGGGCCTGACCGCGCCCAGCCTGTACGACCTGCGCAACCTGTTCCAGGTGAACGTGGAAGAAGGCCGCCACCTGTGGGCCATGGTCTACCTGCTGCACCGCTACTTCGGCCGCGACGGCCGCGAGGAAGCCGAGGCGCTGCTGGAGCGCCGCTCCGGCGACCAGGACAACCCGCGCATCCTCGGCGCCTTCAACGAGCGCACGCCGGACTGGCTGTCGTTCTTCATGTTCACCTACTTCACCGACCGCGACGGCAAGTTCCAGCTGTGTGCGCTGGCCGAGTCGGGCTTCGATCCGCTCGCGCGCACCACGCGCTTCATGCTGACCGAGGAAGCACACCATATGTTCGTCGGCGAGTCGGGCGTGTCGCGCGTGATCCAGCGCACCTGCGAGGTCATGCGCGAGCGCGGCATCGAAGATCCGGAACAGGTGCGCGCCGCCGGCGTGATCGACCTGGAGACGATCCAGCGCTACCTGAACTTCCACTACAGCGTGACCATCGACCTGTTTGGCGCGGACCAGTCGTCTAACGCTGCCACCTTCTACAGCGCCGGCCTGAAGGGCCGCTTCGAGGAAGGCAAGCGCGCCGACGACCATGTACTCAAGGGCGATGTCTACCGTGTGCTGGAAGTGCGCGACGGCCGCCTGGGCGAGCGCGAGGTGCCGATGCTCAATGCTCTCAATGAAGTGCTGCGCGACGACTACATCAAGGACAGCATGGGCGGCGTGGCGCGCTGGAACAAGGTGATCGAGAAAGCCGGCATCTCCTTCCGCCTGACCGTGCCGCACAAGGCCTTCAACCGCAGGATCGGCACGCTGGCCAACGTGCATGTGTCGCCGCAGGGAGAACTGATCTCAGAGGCCGAGTGGAAGGCCAACGAACGCAAGTGGCTCGCCACGGACGAGGACCGCGCCTTTGTCGCCAGCCTGATGGGCCGCGTGGTCGAGCCCGGCAAGTACGCCAACTGGATCGCGCCGCCGGCGGTGGGTATCAATCGCCAGCCGATGGATTTCGAGTACGTGCGTTTCAACTGAACCAGGCAAGAAGCCGGCAAGGAGATACCGGACTAACCAGAGATAAGAGCAATGGGCGCCCCCGACATCATCAAGCAGCACCTGATCGACCCGGAAATCTGCATCCGCTGCAATACCTGCGAGGACACCTGCCCGATCGACGCCATCACCCACGACGACCGCAACTACGTGGTCAAGGCCGAGGTCTGCAACGGCTGCAATGCCTGCCTGTCGCCGTGCCCGACCGGCGCCATCGACAACTGGCGCACCATGCCGCGCGGCGACGCCTATACCATCGAGGCGCAGCTGTTGTGGGACGAACTGCCGGCCGAGGTGCCGTTGCCGGAGCTGGACACTGCGATCGAGAATACCGTCGCCGCGGTGCCGGCTACGGCCGCGCCCGACGTCAGCATCCAGGCGGTCGAAGCCAGCCGCCACACCTCGCAGCGCGCGCCATGGTCGGCGGCGCACCCGTATGTGAACCTGCACGGCGTGCGGGCGCCGGTCGCCGCGACGGTGGCCGGCAACTACCGGCTCACCGCCGACGACGCCTCCAGCGATATCCACCATATCGTGCTGGACTTCGGCACCCATTTCTTCCCGATCCTGGAAGGCCAGTCGATCGGCATCGTGCCGCCGGGCACCGACGCCGCGGGCAAGCCGCACTACATCCGCATGTACTCGGTGGCCAGCCCGCGCGACGGCGAGCGCCCCGGCTACAACAACCTCGCGCTGACGGTAAAGCGGGTCGACCAGGACCATGACGGCCGGCCGGTGCGCGGCGTGGCATCCAGCTACCTGTGCGACCTGGCCAAGGGCGACACCGTGCAGGTGGTGGGTCCGTTCGGCACCACCTTCCTGATGCCCAACCACGCCGAAGCCAGCGTGATGATGATCTGCACCGGCACGGGCTCCGCACCCATGCGCGCCATGACCGAGCGCATGCGGCGCAACCTGGCGCACTTCAGCGGGCGCCGGATGCTGTTCTTCGGCGCCCGCAATGCCAACGAACTGCCCTACTTCGGCCCGCTGCTCAAACTGCCCAGGGATTTCCTCGACATCCACTTCGCCTTTTCGCGCGATCCCGATACACCGCGCCGCTATGTGCAGGACGCCATCCGCGAGGCGGCCGATGCCGTGGCGACCCTGCTGGCGGACCCGAACGGCCATGTCTACATCTGCGGACTGAAAGGGATGGAGGAAGGCGTGCTGGCCGCCTTCAACGCGGTCTGTGCCGGCGCCGGCCGCAGCTGGGCGGAACTGGAAGCCATCATGAAAGCCGAGGGCCGGCTGCATATCGAGACCTATTAGCCGGCACGCCTGTCTAACCGATACCGGCCCGCCAGCATCCGGCGGGCCGGACCTTTTTGCCCCAAACACTTCCCTTCTGAAATCGTTCGCCTATAATCTTTCTGAAGAAACAGGAGCAAGGCGATGCAATCCAGGCGGATCCCGGAAACAGACCCCGCCGGCGGCCCCGACCCCGGCACCACGCTGACCAAGGCGGTAATGCGTGCCGCCGGCTTCCTTGGCATCAGCCAGGCGGTGGTGGCAAGCGTGCTGGGGATCAGCACGGCTTCGGTATCGCGCATGGCATCCGGCGGCTATGTACTCGACGCGCACCGCAAGGAGTGGGAATTCGGCGTGCTCTTTGTACGCCTGTTCCGCTCGCTGGACGCAATCCTCGGCCATGGCGACCAGGCGCGGCTGTGGCTGACGCATGAAAACCTGGCACTGGGCGGCAAGCCCATCGAAATGATCCGCACAACGGAAGGTCTGGTCCGTGTCGTTCACTACCTGGACGCCACCCGCGGTCGCATCTGAGCGCCGGCAGTTCGCGCTCACGTTGTGGCGGGCGGTGGAAGCCCAGCACGTTGTCTCCACCATGCCGCTGGTCGACAGCCTCGAAGAACAGGCCGTGCTGGAAGCCGTGCTCGATGCCGGCAAACCCGCCGTGCCGGTCGAGGCACGCCACCTGCACTATCTGCTGTTCACCCCCTTTCGCTACCCGCCGTCTCCCTGGGGTTCGCGCTTCCGTGCCGCGCAGGATCCCGGCGTGTTTTACGGCGCCGCGGAGATCCGCACGGCCTGCGCGGAGCTGGGCTACTGGCGCTGGCGCTTCCTTAACGACAGTCCGGCGCTGCCGGGCATCGACGCGCGCGCGCAGACGCTGTTCGAAGTGCGCATCGCCACCGACGGCGTGGCGCTCGACGCCCCGCCCTTCGACCGCGATCGCGATGCCTGGACCGATCCCGACCGGCACGAACCCTGCCAGGCCTTCGGCCGCGTCGTGCGCGAAGCCGGCCTCGGCATGATCCGCTACACCTCGGTACGCGACCCGCATCACGGCCTGTGCGGCGCCGTGCTGACGCCGCGCGCTTTCGCCCACCCGCAGCCACTGGCAACCACCACCTGGATGCTGACCGTGCGCCCCGACCGCGTGATCTGGCAGCGCGACGACCTGCAGCAGCGCGACAGCTTCGAGTTCGCCGCCACGCTGTGGCAGCGCACAAGCGATAGTCCGGGCGAGGGCTGAACCTGTTCGCGCTCGCGGCGATCTAATCGTTGTTGCACGCGGGTTTTCGCCGCGCCTGGCGATATTTCCAGCCAGGTGTTGCAATGCGCAACCAGGTGCCCTATAATCTTTTCTTCGACGGACGCGGGGTGGAGCAGTCTGGCAGCTCGTCGGGCTCATAACCCGAAGGTCGCAGGTTCAAATCCTGCCCCCGCAACCAACCGCTGATGATGCGGTTGGACACTGCAAGTCATCCGATCCGATTCGGTCCCATTCGGTCCGCTCGACAGACAAACCCGCCACTGGCGGGTTTTTTGTTTTGGCCGCGCCGTTCTGCACAGCCTCAGCACACACGCCGGCAGCATCATCGGTGCGGCATGCAACCGACCTCACCGTGCTGCCCTGCTGACCCGCCGCGGCGCCCTCCGCGAGGGTGATACACTTTCGCCATTCCTCCCGGACGCCCCTCATGAAATTCTGCTCGAACTGTGGCCATGCGGTCGTGTTGCGTGTGCCTGACGGCGACAACCGCCCGCGCAGTGTCTGCGACAGCTGCGGCACCATCCACTACGTCAACCCGCGCAATGTCGTGGGAACGATTCCGGTCTGGGAAGACAAGATCCTGATCTGCAAGCGCGCGATCGAGCCGCGCTATGGCTTCTGGACCCTGCCCGCCGGCTTCATGGAAATCGGCGAGACCACCGCGCAGGCCGCCGCGCGCGAGACGCTGGAAGAAGCCGGCGCGCGCGTGCAGGTGGGCGAGCTGTTCTCTATCCTCAATGTGCCGCATGTGCACCAGGTCCACCTGTTCTACCTGGCCACGCTGGACGACCTGGACATCGCGCCGGGCGAGGAAAGCCTGGAGGTCAAGCTGGTGGAAGAGGCCGACGTGCCGTGGGACGAACTGGCGTTCCCGACCGTGATCCACACGCTGCGCTGCTTCTTCGCCGACCGCGCCGCCGGCCGGCTGCAGGACGGCAGCTTCCGGCTGCATAGCCTGGATATCGACAAGCCCATGCGCCCGCTGACCAGCCGGGCCACGGTCACGCCCTGAGCGCCGGCCGGCGCGCGCAACACCCGGCACGGCCCTCATGATCGCCTGGCTGGAGCCGCACGACCCGTTTCCTCCGGTGGAGGAGGCGCTCGGGCCCGATTCCGACGCGCCCGGCTTGCTGGCGGCTAGCCGCGACCTGTCGCCCCAGCGCCTGCTGCTGGCGTACCGGCAAGGCATCTTTCCGTGGTATTCGAGTGGCCAGCCGGTGCTGTGGTGGAGCACCGACCCCCGCATGGTGCTGGCGCCGCAGGCATTGCGCGTGTCGGTGACGCTGCGCAAGACGCTGCGCCGCGTGCTGCGCGACGCGGACTGGGAAATCCGCGTCGACGACGATTTCGCGGCGGTGATGCGCGCCTGCGCCACCACGCCGCGCGACGGGCAGGACGGCACCTGGATCACCGGCGACATCATCGCCGCCTATGGCACGCTGCACCGCAACGGCCTGGCGCATTCGGTCGAGACCTGGTTCCGCGGCGAGCGTGTCGGCGGCTTGTACGGCGTGGCGCTGGGAAGGATGTTCTTCGGCGAGTCGATGTTCGCGCACCGCACCGACGCCTCCAAGATCGCGCTGGCGGCGCTGTGCGCCTTCCTCGGCAACCACGGCGTGGCGATGATAGACTGCCAGCAGGAGACCGACCACCTGGCCTCGCTGGGCGCCAGCCCGATCCCCCGCGCGCAGTTCGTGGCACATGTGCGCGCGGCGGCGCTGCAGCCCGCGATCCACCCGTGGCGGTTCGACAAGTCGGTGCTGGAGTGCTGGGCCGGAACGCCAGCCGCGCCAGCCGGTTGAATCCCGGGAAGGACGCTGCCCCCGCCAAACGTCCGCCCGCATCGTCCCGCCCGGAGCCCCCAGAGTCATGAGCAAGCTGAAGGAACTACCGCTCTCTGCGCTGCAGTTCTACGCTACGGCGCCGTACGCTTGCAGCTACCTGGAAGGCCGCATGGCGCGCTCGCAGGTCGCCACGCCCGCGCACCTGATCAACGCCGACGTCTATTCGCGCCTGGTGCGCGCAGGTTTCCGGCGCAGCGGCATCTTCACCTACCGGCCATATTGCGACGATTGCCATGCCTGCACGCCGTGCCGGGTGCTGGTCGACCAGTTCACGCCCGACCGCTCGCAGCGCCGCGCCTGGCGCCGGCATGAGCACCTGCAGGCGCTGGTGGCGCCGCTGACCTACGTCGAAGAGCACTATTCGCTGTACCTGCTGTACCAGTCGATGCGCCACGCCGGCGGCGGCATGGACCAGGACAGCCGCGACCAGTACGAGCAGTTCCTGCTGCAAAGCCGTGTCAATTCGCGCCTGGTCGAGTTCCGCGAACCCCCGGGATCGCCCGAGGCAGGCCGCCTGCGCATGGTCAGCATGATCGACGTGCTCGACGACGGGCTGTCGTCGGTCTACACCTTCTACGACCCGCTCGAGCGCAACGCCAGCTACGGCACCTTCAACATCCTGTGGCAGATCCAGCAGACCCACGCGCTCGGCCTGCCGCACCTGTACCTGGGCTACTGGATCGCCGACAGCCGCAAGATGGCGTACAAGGCACGCTTCCAGCCGCTGCAGGTGCTGACCGGCAACCACTGGCACGCCTTCGAGGAAAAGGACGCCGCCGCGGCCCCAGACGCTCCCGACACGCCTCCCGCGAAGGAGTAGCCCGCCACCGGGCAAGCGGACCAGCCGCTACAATGCCGGGCTGGAATTCACTCTGTGACGGCCCCGCCGGCCGGCTGCCCCGTGCTCAACGCGCTCTACCCCCTGTTTCGCCCCGCCCTGTTCTCGATGGATGCCGAGGACGCCCACCATTTCACGCTGAACAACCTGCTGCGCGCCCACCGCATGGGCCTGGGCGGCTGCATCGGCAACAAGATCGCCGACGATCCGCGCACCGTGATGGGCGTGCGCTTCCCCAACCCGGTCGGGCTGGCCGCCGGGCTGGACAAGGACGGCGCGTATATCGACGGGCTGGCCGCGTTCGGCTTCGGCTTTATCGAGGTGGGCACGGTCACGCCGCGCGCGCAGCCGGGCAACCCGCGCCCGCGCATGTTCCGCCTGCCGCAGGCGGATGCGCTGATCAACCGCATGGGCTTCAACAACGGCGGCGTCGATGCCTTTGTCGCCAACGTCAAGGCGTCGCGCTGGAAGGCCGAGGGCGGCGTGCTGGGGCTGAATATCGGCAAGAACGCCGATACGCCGATCGAGCGCGCCAATGACGACTACCTGTACTGCCTGGAGCGGGTCTACCCGCACGCCAGCTATGTGACGGTCAATATCTCGTCGCCCAACACCAAGAACCTGCGCCAGCTGCAGGGCGCCAGCGAGCTGGACAGCCTGCTGTCGACGCTGAAGGACGCGCAGCAGCGCCTGGCCGACCAGCACAAGCGCTACGTGCCGCTGGCGCTGAAGATCGCCCCGGACCTCGACGCCGACCAGATCGGCAATATCGGCGACGCGCTGGTGCGGCACAAGATCGACGGCGTGATCGCCACCAACACCACCATTTCGCGCGAGGCGGTCAAGGGGCTGCCGCATGCCGAGGAAGCCGGCGGCCTGTCGGGGCGCCCGGTGTTCGAGGCCTCCACGCGCGTGGTGCGCGCGCTGCACGCCGTGGTCGGCGATGCGGTGCCGATCATCGGCGTGGGCGGCATCTTCAGCGGCGCCGATGCGCGCGCCAAGATCGACGCCGGCGCGAAGCTGGTGCAGGTCTACAGCGGGCTGATCTACCGCGGCCCGGCGCTGGTGCGCGACTGCGCCGCGGCCTTGCGTCGCTAAGCCTTCTCCATCCCCCTGCCGGGGCCCGGCTCGAGGAAAACCTCGACGCCCGGGATGCGCAATTGCATGAAGATGGGATCGCCGCAATCGGGGTAATCCACAAGGAAATCACGAATCCCGCGCAATAATATGCGCCTGAATGGCCGATAGCGGGCGTCTGACAGCATCGGATGCCGCGCTTTGGCATGATGACTACGCATTTCGTGCGCGAGAAGTGGTATCCTCGCAGGCTTATCGCTGTCGCATCCGACGCGCCCGCGCACGCTCCCTCTCGCCGCAGGAAGCCGCCGCGCACGCCCCGGACCGGCACCGTCCGCCAGTGCGCGGGCGCGCGCCAGGACAGCGGACCGAACCATCCGCGGCCGCATCCATCCAGAACCGAGCATTCGGGGGAGAACAGATAATGAAGTCCATCAAGGGTCTCGCAGCAACCAAGTCGATCCTGGGCGGCGCCGTGGCGCTGGCCTTGCTGTACGGCGGTGCCGTGCAGGCCCAGACCGTCAAGGTGCTGTCGATCGTCGACCACCCCGCGCTGGACGCAATCCGCGACGGCGTGCGCGCCGAACTGAAGGCGGCCGGCTATGACGCCGACAAGAGCCTGAAGTGGGAATACCAGAGCGCCCAGGGCAACACCGGCACCGCCGCGCAGATCGCCCGCAAGTTCGTCGGCGACAACCCGAACGCCATCGTTGCCATCGCCACCCCGTCGGCCCAGGCCGTGGTCGCCGCGACCAAGACGGTGCCGGTGGTGTACTCGGGCGTGACCGATCCGGTCGCCGCGCAGCTGGTCAAGAGCTGGGCCGCTTCGGGCACCAACGTGACCGGCGTGTCGGACAAGCTGCCGCTGGACAAGCAGGTCGCCCTGATCAAGCGCGTGGTGCCGAAGGCCAAGAACGTGGGCATGGTCTACAACCCGGGCGAGGCCAACTCGGTGGTGGTGGTGAAGGAACTGAAGGAGCTGCTGGCCAAGGAAGGCCTGACACTGAAGGAAGCCGCCGCGCCGCGCACCGTGGACATCGGGCCGGCCGCCAAGAGCCTGATCGGCAAGGTCGACGTGATCTACACCAACACCGACAACAACGTGGTGTCGGCGTATGAGTCGCTGGTCAAGGTCGCCAACGAATCGAAGATCCCGCTGGTGGCGGCCGATACCGACAGCGTCAAGCGTGGCGCGGTGGCCGCGCTGGGCATCAACTACGGCGACCTGGGCCACCAGACCGGCAAGGTCGTGGTGCGCATCCTGAAGGGCGAGAAGCCGGGCGCGATCGCTTCGCAGACCAGCGACAACCTGGAGCTGTTCGTGAACACGGGCGCCGCCGCCAAGCAAGGCGCCACGCTGTCGCCGGAGCTGATCAAGGAAGCCAAGACGGTCATCAAGTAAGCACGTCACTGCCCGCCGCCGTCGCAATACGGCGGTGCCCTGCCGCGCCTACCCGGCGCGGCAGGCGCAGACCGGGCGAGGCGGCGGGCGGCTCCACACGGGCCGCCGTGCCGCCCCGCTCCAAACCGGCGCCAGGGTAGCCGCCGGCCCCCGCAACAGGATTCCCCCATGTCCCTTTTTTCCCTTCTGGGCGCCCTGGAGATCGGCCTGATCTTCAGCCTGGTCGCGCTCGGGGTGCTGATTTCCTTCCGCATCCTCAACTTCCCCGACCTGACCGTTGACGGCAGCTTTCCGCTGGGCGGCGCCGTTGCCGCGACGCTGATCGCCGCCGGCCAGGACCCGTTCCTGGCGACCGTGGTCGCGATCGCAGCCGGCGCGCTGGCTGGCTGGATCACCGGCTGGCTCAACGTGCGTCTCAAGATCATGGACCTGCTCGCCAGTATCCTGATGATGATCGCGCTGTACTCGGTCAACCTGCGCATCATGGGCCGCCCCAACGTGCCGCTGATCACCGAGCCGACCCTGTTCACCATCCTGCAGCCGGAATGGATGCCTGACTACGTGCTGCGCCCGCTGGTGCTGTTTATCGTGGTGGTGATCGCAAAGCTCGGCCTGGACTGGTTCTTCAGCTCGCAACTGGGCCTGGCGATGCGCGCCACCGGCGCCAACCCGCGCATGGCCCGGGCGCAGGGCATTGCCACCGGCCGCGCCACGCTGGCCGGCATGGCGCTGTCCAATGCGCTGGTGGCACTGGCCGGCGCGCTGTTCGCGCAGACCCAGGGCGGCTCGGATATCTCGATGGGCATCGGCACCATCGTGATCGGCCTGGCCGCGGTGATCATCGGCGAAACCGTGCTGCCGGCGCGCCGCCTGATCTGGACCACGCTGGCCGTGGTGCTCGGTGCCATCCTGTACCGCTTCTTCATCGCGCTGGCGCTGAACAGCGACTTCATCGGCCTGAAGGCGCAGGACCTGAACCTGGTCACCGCCGCGCTGGTGACGATCGCGCTGGTGCTGCCGGCCACGCGCAAGAAGCTGTTTGCCCGCAAGAACGGAGGTGCCTGAGATGCTGCGCGCACAAGACCTGAAGCTCACCTTCAACCCGGGTACCCCGATCGAGACCCGCGCGCTGCGCGGGCTCACGCTGGAAATCCCGAGCGGCCAGTTCGTCGCCGTGATCGGCTCCAATGGCGCCGGCAAGTCGACCTTCCTGAACGCGATCAGCGGCGACCAGATGGTCGACTCGGGCCGCATCACCATCGATGACACCGACGTCACGCGCCAGCCGGCATGGGACCGGGCGCACCTGGTGGCGCGCGTGTTCCAGGACCCGATGGCCGGAACCTGCGAGGCGCTGACCATCGAGGAGAACATGGCCCTGGCGATGGCGCGCGGCGCGAAGCGGGGTTTCCGCCCGGCGCTGAACCGCGCCTCGCGCGAGCTGTTCCGCGAGAAGCTGCGGCTGCTGAACCTGGGGCTGGAAAACCGCCTGACCGACCGCATCGGCCTGCTGTCCGGCGGCCAGCGCCAGGCGGTGAGCCTGCTGATGGCATCGCTGCAGCCGTCGCGCATCCTGCTGCTGGACGAGCATACCGCCGCGCTGGACCCGAAGACCGCCGCGTTCGTGCTGGAACTGACCGCGCGCATCGTCGAGGAGAGCAAGCTGACGACGATGATGGTGACGCACAGCATGCGCCAGGCGCTGGACTACGGGCAGCGCACGGTGATGCTGCACCAGGGACAGGTGGTGCTGGATGTCTCTGGCGACAAGCGCAAGGGGCTGGATGTGCCGGACCTGCTGAAGATGTTCGAGCAGACGCGGCATGAACAGCTGGATGATGACGCGCTGTTGCTGGGCTGACAGCGCTGACATCCAAGAAGAATGGGGAGCTTTGGCTCCCCATTTTTTTGCGTTCGATGACGCTTGAGTGTCCCGAATGTTTGCCCCCCTCTCCCGCGAGCGGGAGAGGGGAGCAAACCGGCAGCATGCAAACGACTAATCGATCGTGATGCGCCGCTGTCTGATCAACCCCGCCCACCGGACACTCTCCTTCTGGATTGTTGCCGCCAGCTGCTGCGGCGTGCCACCCGCCGCCTCCATCCCCAGCGTTGCCAGCTTTTCCTTCAGCGCCGCATCGGCCAGCACCGCGTCGGCATGCTGGCTGAGCTTGCGTACGATCTCGGGCGGCGTACCCGCCGGCGCCATCAGCGCATACCACGACACCGCCTCGAATTTCGGGAAGCCCTGCTCCGCGATCGTCGGCACATCGGGCAGCACCGTCGAGCGTTTGGTGCTGGCCACGCCCAGGGCGCGCAGCTTGCCTGCCTTGATATAGGGCAACGCCGCCGACAGCTGCGCGAACATCATCGTCACCTGCCCGCCGACCACATCGGTCATGGCCGGGCTCACGCCCTTGTACGGCACGTGGTTCAGCTTGACGTTGGCATCGAGCTGCAGCAGTTCCCCGGCGAGGTGCGCCTGGCTGCCGGCGCCGGGCGAGGCGAAACTCAGTTCGCCCGGTTTCTGTGCGGCCAGCTTGAGCAGGTCCGCCAGCGATCTGGCCGGCGTGGCCGCGTTGACCACCAGCACGTTTTCGGCGGTGGCGAGCATCGCCACCGGCGCCAGGTCGGACTGCTTGTAGGGAAGGTTTGGCATCAGCGTGGGATTCACCGCGATATTCCCGACCGGCACCAGTGCGATGGTGTAGCCGTCTGGCGCTGCCTTGGCCACCATGTCGACACCGATGGTGCCGGCGGCGCCGGCCTTGTTCTCGACCAGCACGCTCTGGCCGGTGGCCTTGGCGATGCCCTCCCCGACGGCGCGCGCCAGCACGTCGGCGGGGCCGCCGGCGGCAAACGGCACGATCAGGCGGACCGGCCTGGCGGGATATGCCGGCGGCTGGGCATGGGCCGGCGCCGCACCGAGCCATGCCGCGCAGGCTGCCGCACAGGCAAACAGGCAATGCATGGCAAGGCGCCGGATGTCAGAACTCACGAAAGACTTAACATCGGATTTCACAGCGGCATTCACAGCGGATTTCATGACGTTTTCCCCAATTTGGCAGTAATCAGGCTATGGCTCCTCCACCGCGCCGGCAGTCTTGTTATCGCCGATGGCCGTGTGCGGTCAGACACGTTGCCTATCCCGTGCCCCGCTCTGCAGCGGCGGGACCGGTCAGCGCAAAGCTCGCGCGATCCGCTTCATTCGCCATCGCGGGCAGGCAGGCATAGTCGCCCGGCTGCACCTCAACGAAGCGCGCCAGTTCCAGCGACGCCAGCAGCGCGGTGCCGGCGGCATCCTCATGCATTCCCAGCAATGCCGCACGCACGCGAGCACACTGCTGCGGATCGGTTCCCGCCGACGCGACCAGCACCGGAATCGGTGCGGGCGGCGTCAGCGCCAGCGTCTTCAGCTGCGCGGCAAGCCCCGGGTCATAGCGGCGCAGCAGGTCCATCACATAGCTGTCGATCACCCCCACGTCGGCATCGCCAGCAAGCACGGCATCGATGACCTCGCGCGGAGTTGGCGTGGCCATCGCAGCGGGCCGGTACAGCGACTGCGTACCCGCCGGTGCCAGCCGCATCAGGTAATGGCGCGGCGCGTTATAGCCCGAGTTCGACTCAGGCAACATGCATGCCAGCCGCCCGCCGAAGGTTTGCGCCAGGGACTGCACCGGCGCATCGGCGCGCACGATGAACTCCGTGAAATAGGCCGGCCTTTCGCCATAGCGCGCATGCGACGGAACCGGCGCGGCCAGCAACTGCGGCGTAACCGGCGCGCTCGCGTACGGATAGCCACACATGAACACGCAGCCGTAGTCCGGCCGCGCCCACAGCGCGCTGACCGGCGCCGGCGCGGGATGCCCGACATACGGCAACGCAACGCCCGCGCGCTCGGACACGCGCGCCAGCAGCGCGCGCCATGCCGCTTCGGCCTGCGGCGTTACCGCGTACATGCGGGCATTGGCAATCATGCGTACACCAGCTTCTGGCCCAGCCCGCGCTGCTCGGCCTTCTTCAGGATGGCATGTCCCAGCGCGATATCGCTGAGCGACAGGCCGCGGTGCCAGAACAGGTTGGTTTCGTCGTCGCTCTGGCGGCCGGGCTTGCGGCCGGCGGCGATCTCGCCCAGTTCGGCGTAGAGCGTCTGTTCCGACAGCTTGCCCGCTTCGACATGCGCGCGCAGCGAGCCGAACATGCCGCCCTTGCACTGGCCCCAGTCGTCCACCACCATCCGCGTCATGATGTCGGTCAGCGACAGCTCGACCGCGCTCATGGTGCCGTAGGGCACGACGAACGCACCGGGCTTGATCCATTCGGTCTTGAGCATCGGCGTCGGGCGCTCCAGGCGCGACGCCTCGACCACGATGTCGGCGCCGCGCACGCACGATTCCCAGTCGTCCGTCACCACGATCTTCTTGCCGAGATCGCGCTCCAGCCGCGCGGCAAAGGCATTGCGGCTTTCCGGACGGCGCGAATGCACGCGAATCTCGTCGAAGTCATAGAGGCTGTCGAGCAGGCGCACATTCCAGTACGAGGTGCCGCGCGCGCCGATATGGCCCAGCACCTTGCTGTCGCGGCGTGCCAGGTGCTTGGCGCCGAGCGCGGTCAGCGCGCCGGTGCGGGCATCGGTGATGAAGGTGGCGTCGATCACCGCCACCGGCATGCCGGTGCGCGGATCGAACAGGTTCAGCATGGCCATCTCCGAAGGCAGGCCGAGCTTGTAGTTGTCGACGAAATCGCCGACGACCTTGACGCCGGCCAGCCCCAGCGGCGCCACGTAGCCGCGCAGCACGTTGAAGTGGCCGTTGAAGGCCGGGTCCGGCATCAGGTGCACGCGCGGCTCGATCACGGTCTGGCCATTGCCCTGCGCAACCAGTGCCTGTTCCACCGCATCGATGATTTCGGCATCGGTCATTTCCAGCCGCGCAATGTCCCGGCCGTTGAGATAGGTGAGATGAATGTCAGCCATACGGTCCCCGCTCTCCAGATCAGTGTGTGGTGTGTCGATGGAGTCCAGTGTAGGGTTGGCGCCCTTGACTGTCATATGCTTATATATCCGCCTGCCTTAACATCAGGTTAATGCCATGAAAATGAACCTGCGCCAGATCGAAGTCTTCCGCGCGGTAATGCTGACCGGATCGATCAGCGGCGCATCGAAGCTGCTCTATGTGTCGCAACCGGCCATCAGCCGGCTGATGTCGCACACGGAACAACGGCTCGGCCTCGAACTGTTCCGCCGCACCAAGGGGCGGCTCTACCCCACGCCGGAAGCGCGGCGGCTGCTGGGCGAAGTCAATGCGGTCTATGAAGGGATCGAGCGCGTCAACGAGATCGCCGAGGATCTCGCCGCCAACCGGACCGGCAGCCTGCGCATCACATGCAGCCCCAACCTGGGGCAGACCGTGCTGCCGCGCGCGATCGCCAGCTTCCGCGCCGCGCACCCGGCGGTGCGCGTGGTGGTGCGCACGCAGATCCCCGGCAACATGTTGCGTGCGCTGCTATCGGGACAGGTGGACCTGGCGGTGTCGAACATGCCGCTGACGCACCCTAACCTGGAGGCGCGGCTGCTGGTGAAGAACGAGATCGTCGCGCTGGTGCCGGTGGAACATCGGCTGGCCACGCGCAAATGGGTGCGTCCCGCCGACCTGATCGGCGAAGACCTGATTGGCTATGGACCCGATGTGCCGTTCGCGCTGCTGGTGCACGAGATGTTCGGCAACGATGGCGACCAGCCCGACATGCGGGTGCAGGTGGAGCAGGCCCATGTGGCGCGCGCGCTGGCGCAGGCCGGTGCCGGCATCGCGCTGGTCGATGCCATGACGGTATTCGGCGCGAACTGGCCCAATATCGTCGCCGTGCCGATCCGCACCAGGGTCAATGCCTCGGTGCAGATCTTCCATGTGCAGACGGAGCCGCTGTCGCGGCTGTCGCTGGAGTTCGTGGAGACGCTGACGGGGATGATGAAGCGTTGAGCCGCGGGGGCGGCTGCGGCGAGGCGTATCGGCCTCAGGCCGTGGCCGCCTTGTCCAGCCACCGCGCCAGCTGGTCCGTCACCGCGCTGCTCGAGAACGAGCAGCTGTCCTGCGCAAACACCGCCGACATCTCCAGCCTGCGCAGCAGCTCTTCCATCGCCTGCCCATAGACGGGGGGCAGCGCCAACCCGCTGCCGGCATCGCGCCATGCACGCACGAGTTCCTGCGCGGGCATGGCCCCGGCGACGTGCCGGTCCAGTGCGGCGCGCATGCGCGCCAGCGTTTCCGTGTTGGCTGCGCTCATGAACGCGCCCTCCTTTCCTTGTAGAGTTCGCGGAACGTACGGCCCGACGGGGCCGGCATGTCGCGGGTTTCGGTCCAGCCCTTGCCGGCCATCGGCAGGCTGGTGATCAGCTTGTTGCCGCCGCCCATGCGGCCCAGCCACCAGGCACCGATGCGCGTGGCAAAGGCATACAGGTCGGGCCGCTTGGCCACGTAGCCCCAGGCCTTCAGCGCAAAGCGCTCCTGCCACGGTCGCAGGCCGCGTTCCATTTGCTTCTCGCGCAGCTTGCGCAACAGGTCCGACAGCGGGATCGAAGCCGGACAGACCCGATTGCACTCGCCGCACATGGTCGCCGCCTGCGGCAGGTCCACCGCATTCGCCAGGCCTACGTAACTGGGCGTCAGCACGCTGCCCATCGGCCCCGGATAGACCCAGCCATAGGCATGTCCGCCGATCTTCTGGTAGACCGGGCAATGGTTCATGCAGGCGCCGCAGCGGATGCAGCGCAGCATCTCCTGGAAATCGCCACCGATCAGCCCCGAGCGGCCGCCGTCGACCAGCACGAAGTACATATGCTCGGGGCCATCGCGCTCGCCTTCGGCACGCGGGCCGGTCAGCAGCGAGAAGTAGTTGGAGATCGCCTGGCCAGTGGCCGAACGCGGCAGCAGGCGCATGACCGTGGCCAGGTCTTCCAGCGTCGGCAACACCTTCTCGATGCCGGTCACGGCCACGTGCACGCGCGGCATCACCGTGCACATGCCTTCGTTGCCTTCATTGGTAACCACCGCGACCGAGCCGGTCTCGGCGATGATGAAGTTGCCGCCGGTCACGCCCATGTCGGCCGACAGGAATTCCGGGCGCAGCACCTCGCGCGCCTCGCGGGTCATCTCCGGGATATCGGTCAGCCGCGGCTTGTGGTGAACCTTGGCGAACAGGTCGGCGATCTCGTCCTTGTCCTTGTGCACCACCGGCGCAATGATGTGCGATGGCGGCTCCGAGTCGTTGATCTGCAGGATGTACTCGCCGAGGTCGGTCTCGATGCTCTGCACACCCATCTCGCCCAGCACCTGGTTCAGGCGCATTTCCTCGGTCACCATCGACTTGCTCTTGATGACCTTCTTCACGCCGTGCTTCTGCGCGATCTCGGCGACCAGGCGCGCGGCGTCGGCGGTGGTCTCGGCGAACAGCACCGTGGCGCCGCGCCTGGTGGCGTTCTGCTCGAACGTCGCCAGCCAGACATCGAGGTTTTCGAGCGCGCGGTTGCGGCGCTCCTTCAGCGCCTCGCGCGTGGCGTCGAAGTCGATGTCGCGGATGGCATCGGCGCGTGCCGTGACGAACTTGGTCGAGAGCTTCTTCAGGTTCTGCTGCAGGCGCTGGTCGGCCAGCTTCTGGCCGGCGCGCGCCTTGAATTCCATACTGTGGACTTGCATCGTGGCGTCTCTCGTTGTCAGGCGTCGCCGGCCAGCACCTGGGCGATATGCAGCACGCGGGTCTGGCTGTCGCCGGTGCGGCGCAGCCGGCCTTCGATATTGAGGATGCAGCCCAGGTCGCCCAGCACCACCGCATCGGCGCCGCTGGCCTTGATGTTGGCGCATTTCTCGTCGACGATGGCCGTCGAGATATTGCCGTACTTGACCGAGAACGTGCCGCCGAAGCCGCAGCAGGCTTCGCAGTCCTTCATCTCGGTGAGCTGGACGCCGGGCAGGCGCGACAGCAGTTCGCGCGGCTGTTGCTTGACGCCCAGCTCGCGCAGGCCGGAACAGGAATCGTGGTAAGTGATATGGCCGGCAAAACCGGACGGCAGCGTCTCGACGCGCGCAACGTTGACCAGGAACTCGGTCAGCTCGTACACCCGTTCGCGCAGGCGTTCATAGCGGCCGTTCAGCTCCGGATCGTCGCGCAGCAGGTCACCGTAGTGGTGGCGGATCATGCCGCCGCAGCTTCCCGACGGGACCACGATGTAGTCGAACATCTCGAACTCGCGCAGGAATTTCTCGGCGAGATCCCGCGACACGGGGCGCTCGCCCGAGTTGTATGCCGGCTGGCCGCAGCAGGTCTGCGCCTCGGGCACCATGACCTCGTAGCCCGCGGCTTCCAGCAGCTTCAGCACCGAAAATCCGATCTCCGGACGCATCAGGTCCACCAGGCAGGTGGCGAACAGACCGACTCGCATTGTTGGCTTCTCCAGACCCCAAAACCCCGCAATTATGCGCGCCTTGGGCCGCGCGTGGCGCACAAGCGGTTCATCGCCGGCATGAATGCGGTGCGAAACACATCACTTTCCCAGGCGACATCACGGGGCGATTCTTACCGTAATGTCATTTCACCTATTGAAATTTTCACGATGCGAGATAGAATCAGGCAGATACTTAAAAATGCCGCAAAGCAACATTCTCTCTTTCCACTATGTCCGAAGCAGACAAGTCACCCGGCAAGACGTCCATCCAGGTCATCGAGCGCATGATGACCCTGCTGGACGCCCTCGCACAGCACGCCGACCCGGTCAGCCTGAAAGAGCTGTCGCTGGCCACGGGCCTGCATCCTTCCACCGCGCACCGCATCCTTAACGACATGGTGGCCTGCCGTTTCGTCGATCGTTCCGATCCGGGCAGCTACCGTCTTGGCATGCGCCTGCTGGAACTGGGCAACCTGGTCAAGGCTCGACTGTCGGTGCGCGACGCTGCGCTGGCGCCGATGCGCGCGCTGCACCGCGTGACCGGGCAAACGGTCAACCTGTCGGTACGCCAGGGCGACGAGATCGTGTATATCGAGCGCGCCTACAGCGAGCGCTCCGGCATGCAGGTGGTGCGCGCCATCGGCGGCCGCGCGCCGCTGCACCTGACCTCGGTCGGCAAGCTGTTCCTGGCCGCCGACGAGTCGGCACGCGTGCGCAACTACGCCACCCGCACCGGCCTGGCCGGGCATACCCGGACCTCGATCACGGACCTGACCAAGCTGGAGCGGGAGTTGAACTGGGTCCGCACCAATGGCTACGCCCGCGACAATGAAGAACTGGAACTGGGCGTGCGCTGCATTGCCGCCGGCATCTACGACGACTCGCGCCGGCTGGTGGCGGGCCTGTCGCTGTCGGCCCCGGCTGACCGGCTCCAGGACAGCTGGCTGCAGAACCTGAAGGAAACCGCGCTGCAGATCTCGCGCGGCATGGGCTACGTGTCCGAAGCCGCGGCCTGAGCGCCGGCATTCATTCGAGAGCGCGACGACGCGCGGGCCGCCAGCAATGGCGGCCCGCGCGTTTTTACTTCCGGCATCGGGCACATTGATTCATATAGGTTTACCCTTAGTTTTCTGATAACCAGAAAACCTTATAATCGACGGCCATGCGAACCCGTGCCGTCACCCTCACCGAACAGGTCACCCGCCAGTTGCGCGCCGATATCGAAAGCGGCGCGTACCCGGTCGGCACCCGGCTGCCGACCGGCAAACAGCTCTCGGAGCAATATGGCGTCAGCGCCGCGGTGATCCGCGAAGTCACCGAGCACCTGCGCTCGCAGGGCTTTGTCGAGACGCGCCAGGGCGTGGGCTGCACGGTGCGCTCGCGGACCGGCGCGGCGGGGTTCCAGCTGCCGCGCGAGCCCGATATCGACGCCGCCGGCCTGGCTGACCTGTACGACCTGCGCATCGACCTGGAAGGCGCCGCGGCCGCGCTCGCGGCCGTGCGCCGCACCGATGACGACGTCGCCGCGCTGGCTGCGCTGCTCGAGCGGCTGCATGCCCACCTCCACGACGGGCAGCCGGCAACCGATATCGACGCGGCCTTCCATATCGGCATCGCCGCGGCGACGCATAACCCGTATTACCGCCAGTTGCTGCAGTACCTGAACCTGCAACTGCACCAGGCAGTCGCCACCGCGCGCGCCAATACGCTGCGCCAGCCTGGGCTGGCCGAAGGCGTGCAGGCCGAACATGAAGCCATCGTCGACGCGATCCGCCGCGGCGACCCCGACGCAGCCCGGACCGCCGCGGTCACCCACCTGCGGAACGCGGCGCGGCGTCTTGGCCTGACGCTGCGCGCGCGCACCGCCAGCCCTTCCCCCGCGCAGCCCTGACACCACGGAAACACCGAACATCATGCAAACCGCTCATTTCGCCCAACGCCTCGCCGAAGCGCTCGGCCCCGACACTGTTCTGACCAACCCCGACGACATCGCTCCGTGGCTGTCTGACTGGCGCGGCATCTATCGTGGGCAGGCGCAGGCAGTGGTGCGTCCGCGCAGCGTGGAACAGGTCTCGCGCGCGCTGGCGCTGTGCCAGCAGGCGGCGGTGCCGGTGGTGCCGCGCGGCGGCAATACCGGCCTGTGCGGCGGTGCTACGCCTGACGGTCAGGCGGGCAACGTGGTGCTGAGCCTGGACCGCATGAATGCGGTGCGCTCGCTCGACACCATCGCCAACACCATGGTGGCCGAGGCCGGCTGCATCCTCGGCAACCTGCGCCGCGCCGCGCAGGAGGCCAACCGGCTGTTGCCGCTTTCGCTGGCGGCCGAGGATTCGTGCCAGATCGGCGGCAACCTGGCCACCAATGCCGGCGGCGTCAACGTGGTGCGCTATGGCATGGCGCGCGAGCTGGTGCTGGGCGTCGAAGCCGTGCTGCCCAACGGCGAGGTGTTCAACGGCTTGCGCACGCTGCGCAAGGACAACACCGGCTACGACCTGAAGCAGCTGCTGATCGGCTCGGAAGGCACGCTGGGCGTGATCACGGCGGCGGCCCTGCGGCTGTTCCCACGCACCGATACGCGCAGCGTGGTGCTGGCGGCAGTAGCCTCGCCAGCGCAATCGCTGGAACTGTATGAACTGCTGTTCGAGCAGTGCGGTGCGCGCCTGCAGGCATTCGAGTTCTTTACCGGCGAGTGCCTCGACCTGGTGCTGATGCACGCGGAAGGCGTGCAGGAACCGTTCGCGCAGCGCTATCCCGCCTATGTGCTGGTCGAACTGGCAGACACCACGGATGAGAATGCGCTCAACGCGCTGCTGGAGCGCGTGATCGGCGAAGCGCTGGAGCGCGAACTCTGTCTCGACGCGGCGGTCTCGGCATCGCTGGCACAGCTGCAGGCGCTATGGAAACTGCGCGAGGAAATCTCCGAGGCACAGCGCGCCGATGGTCCGCACCTGAAGCACGACGTGTCGCTGCCGATCGAACAGATCCCGGCGTTCATGGCGTCAATGGCAAGCCGGCTGCGCGCGCTCGACCCGGCGATCCGGCCCTTTGTCTTTGGCCACTTCGGCGATGGCAATCTGCACTACAACCTGTCGCGCCCGGCAGGCGCCCCCAAGGACTGGGCAGCGGCCCAGGGCGAGACTGTGACTGACGCGGTGCTGGATGAAGTAATGCGCTACGGCGGCAGCATCAGCGCCGAGCACGGCATCGGCCAGCTCAAGCGCCATGCCTTCCTGGCGGTCAAGGATCCGCTGGAATTGCGGCTGATGCGAGAGATCAAGGCGGTATTTGATCCGGCCGGGATCATGAACCCGGGCAAGCTGCTCTGAGCGCTGTCGCGCTGGTACAAAAAAACGCGCCGGGATCCGGCGCGTTTTTCATTGCAGGTCAGCGATCAGATACCACGCCCCTGCTGCGAAGCCAGGATCGCGTGCGCGCCGCCCGGACGCTGCGTCAAGTTAGGGGAAGAGGGAAAGCCCTGCGGGTGCTGCGACGGCGCATGCTCCAGCCAGTCCTTGACACGGTTGGCATCGGCAAAGCGCGACAGCTTGCCCGCCGAATCCAGGAACACCATCACCACATTGCGGCCCTGCACGCGTGCCTGCATCACCAGGCACTGGCCTGCCTCGGAGATAAAGCCGGTCTTCTGCAGGCCGATATCCCAGTTGCCGCCGCGCACCAGGCGGTTGGTGCTGACATAGTGCTGCGTGCGGCCCAGCACGTTGACCTCATGCTCGGTCTGGGTCGAGAACTCGCGGATGGTCGGGTTGCGGTACGCGGCGTTGACCATGCGCACCAGGTCCATCGCGCTCGACACATTACTGCTCGACAAGCCGCTCGAGTCGACAAAGTGGCTGTCGTTCATGCCCAGCTCGCGCGCCTTGCGGTTCATGGCCTGCACGAAAGACGGCAGCCCGCCCGGATAGTGGCGGCCCAGCGCCGAAGCGGCACGGTTCTCGGACGACATCAGCGCCAGCAGCAGCAGTTCCTGGCGGGTCAGCTGCGTACCAAAGCGCAGGCGCGAGCTGCTGTGCTTTTCGGTGTCGCGGTCTTCCTCGGTGATGGTCAGCACTTCATCCATCGGCAGGCGCGCGTCCATGACCACCAGCGCGGTCATCAGCTTGGTGATCGAGGCGATCGGCAGTACCGCCGAGGCGTTCTTCTGGAACAGCACCTCGTTGGAGCCCTGGTCCATCACCAGCGCCACGCTGGAGCGCAGCGCGAGCGCGTCATCGGTGTCGCGCAGCCCCATCGCCTCGCCCAGCGATGGCTTGGCGGGCGTGAACACGGCGCGCACCGGCGCCGCGCGATGCGCGGCCACGACCTGGCGCTTGCCGTTTTTCAGCACGATCACCTTGCGGCCGGAACCGGCTTCGCTCTTGGCAACCTTGCTGGTGCGCGACTTCGCGCTCACAGCCTTGGAAGCGGATTTTTTGGTGACTTTAGCGTTAGTTGCCTGCTTTTTAGACGCTTTTTGCGTGCTTGCGGACGTACTGGCAGCTTCGGCGACGGGAGCTGCAACCATCGACACCGACACCAGCACCGCGGCGGCAACGGCGGACAAGGGCGTGGAGCCGAAGAATCTGGAAAAAATGGAATCAGACCGAAACATGATTCGTTCAGCGCATGAGGAATGGCGCTAGTGTAGGAAATTAAGAAATTGTTAGCAAGATTAAAGACTTACAGACGCTCCTTAAAGTTCGATTTGCAAACATTTCCACATGGTGGAAAAAGATGACCACAGGTCACGTCCGCAAACGAACTACAATCGCTCCGCCTTGCTCACCCCAGTAACAATCACGGCCAATACGGCAATTCGCTCTCTATATCGGCAGCAATCGTTACACATTGATACAAACCTCTCTATGAGAGGAAACGCGCAAACCCGCTCACCGGTTCCCGTTCGGTGGTCATGCGATTTTCCGGCGCGTCCGGATCGGCAAATCCCAGCGACATGCCGCACACCACCATTTCCTCCGGCGGCAGCAGCAAGTGGCTGGCAATGATCTTGTGGAACTGCGTGAACGCCGCCTGCGGGCAGGTATCCAGCGCGCGCGCCCGCGCGGCAACCATGATGCTTTGCAGGAACATGCCGTAGTCGAGCCAGCTGCCCTGCTCCATGATGCGGTCGATGGTAAAGATCATTCCCACCGGCGCATCGAAGAAACGGAAGTTGCGCGCGTGCTGCTCATGCATGCGCGCCTTGTCCTCGCGGCTGATCTCAAGCAGGCCGTACAGGTCCCAGCCCACCTTGCGCCGTCGCGCCAGGTAGGGGTTGGCCCATTCGCGGGGGTAGTACGGGTATTCCTCCAGGTACTTGCTGTCGCGCTCGGGGTCTTCGTAAGCGGCAAGCACATCGGCGCACAACTTTGCCTTGGCTTCTCCCGACAGGACATAGACCCGCCATGGCTGCGTATTGGTGCCGGAGGGAGCGCGGCTGGCGACGGCCAGAATGTCTTCCACGGTCTCCCGCGGCACGGGCGTATCGAGAAAGGCCCGCACCGAACGCCGTGTCAGGATCGCACGATCCACGCACGCCACGGCGTCCTGCGAACCCGGTTTCATCTCGAGGGACATCTTGTTCGTCTCCATTGCCCCGCTGTCACCCTTGCGCGCCTGCGACCGCCAGCGGCAGCAGCGCCTCGCGCAGCGGCGCCGGCAGCGGTACCGGCCGGCGCGTGGCGCGATCGACATAGACGTGGATGAAATGCCCCTGCGCGGCGGCAACCTCGTTGTCGCCGCTGAACAGGCCGACCTCATAGCGCACGCTCGACGTGCCGAGCCTGGCGACGCGCAAGCCTGCGACCACGGTCTCCGGGAAGCTGAGCGACGAGAAGTAGTTGCACTGCGTCTCGATCACCAGCCCGATTGTCTTGCCCGACTCGAGATCGAGCGCACCCTGCCGGATCAGGTAGGTATTCACCACGGTGTCAAAATAACTGTAGTAGACAACGTTGTTAACGTGGCCATAGACATCGTTATCCATCCAACGTGTCGTGATCGGCTGGAAGTACGGATAGGCACTGCGCGGGTCGGCTTGTGGCTTCATGGGGCGAGCAAGGAACTGGGCAAGAACGGAAAAGGGAAACGGAGTGCGCCAGCGCAACCGTTGACGCGTTCGCGCCTGCGAAACGAACGCACCAGCGCTACCTGCGGATGACCAGTGCCACCCCTGACGCAGCAAGCACCATGCCCGCGGCGGCCAGCGGCGGGAAGCGTTCGCCGAAGAGCAGCCAGGCCATCACGGCAGTGGTTGGCGGCGTCAGGTACATCAGGCTCGACACCCTGGTTGCCGCGCCCTGGCGGATCAGCACGAACAGCAGCGAGATGGCGCCGATGGACAACGCCACCACCGACCACGCCAGCGCGCCGATCATGGCGGCGGTCCATTGCACGCCGCGGGTCTCGAACAGGAACATGAACGGCAGGCAGGCGAGCGCGGCGGCGCCGAACTGGATCACGGATCCCATGCGCAGGTCGAACACCGGGCAGAAGTGCTTCTGGTAGACCGTGCCGACGGTAATGCTGAGCAGCGCGCCGACCGCCAGCGCCAGGCTTGCCGGCGTCAGCGAGCTGGTGCCGAGCTTGTTGCCCACCACCAGTGCCACGCCGGCGATGCCCAGGAGCAGGCCCAGCCACTGGCGCCCGCTGATGCGCTCGCCCAGCCGCGCGGCGATCAGCGCGGTCAGGATCGGCTGCATGCCCGCGATCAGCGCCGACACGCCGGCCGGCATGCCGAGCTTGATCGCCGCCCACACGCCACCAAGGTAGCCGCCCTGCAGCAGCAAGCCCGCCACGGCAAGATGGCCGACCACGCGCCAGTCGGTATGTGTCGAGCCGGCCGCGCGCGGCAACGGCACGCCGGCCAGCAGCACGAACGGCACCATCAGCACCAGCACGCCGGCAAAGCGCAGGAACAGGAATGTCATCGGTTCCGCATACGGCATGCCGTACTTGGCAACGATGAAGCCGGTGCTCCAGATCAGCACGAACAGCCACGGCATCGCCGCCACCCATGCCGTCTGGCGGGTGCCCGCGCCCACCGCGCGGCCGGGTTCTGCCGCAGCGCTCATGACACCCCCACCAGCGTGCCGTGGCGGGCATGGTATTGCGCGGCCAGGCGCACGGTCTGCACGTGGACCGCGACCGTGTCTTCGATCTGGTTGCCGTAGCCACCGGCCATCGCCACCGCCACCGGCAGTCCGCGCGCCATGGCGGCGTCGAATACCAGTTGGTCACGCCGCGCCAGGCCGGCGAAGCTCAGTTTGAGCCGCCCGAGCCGATCGCCCTCGTGCGGATCGGCGCCGGCCAGGTAGATCAGCAGGTCGGGCGCGAAGCGGCTGAATAGCGTATCCAGTGCCGCCTGCAGCGCACTGGCAAAGCCATCGTCGTCGCAGCCGTCCGGCAGGCCGACGTCGAGGTCGCTGGCTTCCTTGCGGAACGGGTAGTTTTTCTCGCCGTGCAGCGACAGCGTGAACACGGTGGGGTCGCCTTGCAGGATCGACGCCGTGCCGTTGCCCTGGTGCACGTCGAGATCGACCACCGCCACGCGGCGCACGTCGCCGTCGCGCTGTAGCACGCGCGCCGCAATGGCAGCGTCGTTGAACACGCAGAAGCCGCCTCCCTTGTCGGCATACGCGTGATGCGTACCGCCCGCGAGGTTCACGGCAACGCCTTCGCGCAAGGCCGCCCGGCACGCCTCGATGGTGGCACCGGCAGAGCGCCGCGAGCGCTCGACCATGGCTTCGGACCACGGGAAGCCGATTTCGCGCTGGCGGGCGGCATCCAGCGTGCCGGCGGAAGCGGCCTGTACGTATTCCGGCGTATGCGCCAGCAGCAGGGCATCGTCGCCGGCGCGCGGCGCCTCGGCCAGGCGCAGGCCAGGAATCTGGGTTGCGACCGAGTCGCGCAGCATGCTGTACTTGCGCATCGGGAAACGATGTCCCGGCGGCAGCGGCAACACGAAATGGTCGGCGTAGAAGGCGAGCATGGGTCGGCCTGTGCGGTTCTGTTCACGTCTTGTCGGTTTTCGCAGGCGGCGGCCAGCCGTACAGCGAGGCAAGCCGCGATGTTAGCATCGCTCACCATCCCTCGCCGCCCTGCCGAAATGCCTGCTGCGGCACAAAATCAGCGCACCGCCACAATCTTTTTGTGCGACGCACAAAATGCGCTTGACATTAAACCTGGCTTCCCTAGAATTGGAATTGTTGCGGCGCATCAAAGCATCGGGCGCGGCACACAACCACCCACACGCGCCTGGGCTGGCCGAAACGGGAAACACCGTCACGGCCCTGACATCTAGGCGGCTTATTTTTGTATTTTGCTTGACCTTGAAGTTCACCACTGGAGACCAGCAATGATCCTGACCCCGGAACAAGTCGCAGCAGCGCAAAAAGCAAACCTGGAAACGCTGTTCGGCCTGACTACCAAGGCATTTGAAGGCGTCGAAAAGCTTGTCGAACTGAACCTGCAGGTCGTGAAGACCACGTTCGCCGAAAACGTGGAAAACGCCAAGAAGGCGCTGTCGGCCAAGGACGCACAGGAACTGCTGGCCCTGCAGGCCGCAGCCGTGCAACCGGTCGCCGAGAAGACCCTGGCTTACACCCGTCACCTGTACGAAATCGCTTCGGAAACCCAGAGCGAGTTCACCAAGGTGGCCGAGGCCCAACTGGCCGAAGGCTCGAAGAACGTGCAGGCGCTGGTCGAGAACTTCGCCAAGAACGCCCCGGCCGGTTCGGAATCGACCGTGGCCATCGTGAAGTCGGCGATCTCGGCTGCCAACAACGCCTACGAGTCGGTGCAGAAGGCGACCAAGCAAGCCGTGGAAATCGCTGAAACCAACTTCCAGGCCGCTGCTTCCGCCGCCACCAAGGCTGCCCAGCAAGCCAGCGCCACGGCCCGTACGGCCACGGCGAAGAAGGCTACGGTTGCCTGATAGCTGTTTGCCTTGACGATGGACCGGCTCCGGCCGGTCCGTTGGCAAAGCGCATCGAAGCGGAAACCTGCCGGTGTGTTTTGCCAACGATGAAGGTGGTGTCCCGACCGAGGATAGCGGCACTGCCTAGTCTGCCGATGTCTCCTCGGTACCGCGGTCTCCTTGTCCAAAGGTATCGTTAAAGCCTGGCCTGCAAAGGCCGGGCTTTTTTTTGGTTTTTCTCTTTCCCGCTTGTGCAGCGCCCCGCCCTGTTGGCCCCTAGTGTGGTGGGCTCGGGCTTCTGGCGGTTAATTGCATTATCGCGCAAAAAAAGAACCCGCCCGGAGGCGGGTTCTGCGCTTGCTGCGGAATCCTCAGCGCTTGCGCGGCGGCGGCACGTCGGTACAGGTACCTTCGTAGATCTCAGCCGCCATGCCGATCGATTCGCCCAGCGTCGGGTGCGGGTGGATGGTCTTGCCGATATCCACCGCATCGGCGCCCATCTCGATCGCCAGGCACACTTCGCTGATCAGGTCGCCGGCGTGCGTACCCACGATACCGCCGCCGATCACGCGATGCGTTTCCTCGTCGAAGATCAGCTTGGTAAAGCCCTCGTCGCGGCCATTGGCGATGGCGCGGCCCGAAGCGGCCCACGGGAACACACCCTTGCTGTACTTGATGCCCTGCGCCTTGCACTCGTCTTCGGTCAGGCCGGCCCAGGCCACTTCCGGATCGGTAAAGGCCACCGACGGGATCTGCTTGGCATCGAAGAACGCCTTCTCGCCATGCGCGGCTTCCGCGGCCACGTGGGCTTCATGCACCGCCTTGTGCGCCAGCATCGGCTGGCCGACGACGTCGCCGATCGCGAAGATATGCGGCACGTTGGTGCGCATCTGCTTGTCGACGTTGATAAAGCCGCGGTCGGTCACGGCCACGCCCGCCTTTTCGGCGGCGATGCGCTTGCCGTTGGGCGCGCGGCCCACCGACACCAGCACCAGGTCGTAGCGTTGCGCCTCGGCCGGGGCCTGCTCGCCCTCGAACTTGACGTAGATGCCGTCCGGTTTGGCTTCCACCCCGACCGTCTTGGTATTCAGCATGACCTTGCCGAAACGGTCCTTGTTCTTCTTTTCCCAGACCTTGACCAGGTCGCGGTCAGCGCCGCCCATCAGGCCCGGCAGCATCTCGACGACATCGATTTCCGCGCCCAGCGTGCTGTAGACCGTGGCCATTTCCAGGCCGATGATGCCGCCGCCGATGACCAGCATCTTGTTGGGCACTTCCGGCAGTTCGAGCGCGCCGGTCGAGTCGACGATGCGCGGGTCTTCCGGGATGAAGGGCAGCTTCACCGCCTGGCTGCCGGCGGCGATGATGGCCTTCTCGAAGCGGATCACGGTCTTCTTGCCGGTGCTGCGCTTGCCCTCGCCCTCGGTCAGCTCGACTTCCATGTGGTGCGGATCGAGGAAGTTGCCGATGCCGCGCACCACCTGCACCTTGCGCGCCTTGGCCATGCCGGCCAGGCCGCCGGTCAGCTTGCCGACCACCTGGTTCTTGTAGTGGCGCAGGCCGTCGAGGTCGATCTTGGCTTCGCCGAACAGGATGCCATGGGCGGCCAGCGCCTTGGCTTCGTCGATCACGGCGGCGTTGTGTAGCAGCGCCTTGGAGGGGATGCAGCCCACGTTCAGGCAGACGCCGCCAAGCGTGCTGTAGCGTTCGACCAGCACGGTATTCATGCCCAGGTCGGCGGCGCGGAAGGCGGCCGAGTAGCCGCCGGGGCCGGCGCCCAGCACCAGCATTTCGCACTGGATATCGGCACCGCCGCTATGCGTTGCGGCGGCCGGCGCAGCGGCGGCCGGTGCCGCGGCAGCCTGCGCAGGCGCAGCGGCCGGAGCCGGAGCTTGCGCGGGCGCCGGTGCAGCGGCGGCGGCCTCGGCCTCCACGGTGCAGATCACCGCGCCCTGGCCGACCTTGTCGCCCACCTTGACCTTGACTTCCACCACCTTGCCGGCGACCGACGACGGCACATCCATGCTCGCCTTGTCGGACTCCAGCACGATCAGGGACTGTTCCGTCTCGACCGTATCGCCGGCCTTGACCAGTACCTCGATCACTTCCACCGCGTCGAAATCGCCGATATCCGGCACCTTGACTTCGATCACACTCATATTTGCTCCTCAATACGCGCCCGCCTCTCGGCTTCAGGGCGCGCCGTCGTTGTTGGTTGCCGCATCCGCCGCCGGCGCTGCGCCATTGTCTGCATCGTGCAGCCGCACCGTATGGACCTCGATCGGCCCCGATGAGCTCTTGTCGAACTCCACGCCCGCATCGACGCCGATGCGCGCGATCTCGCCCGCATCCAGGTCGGGCCGGTCATACACCGCGTGCATCGCGCCCAGCGCGTAGTTGCGGCCCGAGCCGATGCCCCAGAAACGGTCGAACGAAAACACCTCGCGATACGAATAGACGCCGAAGATGCCGGCCGGATTGGCGATCAGGCATACGATCTGCGACGACTCGTAGGGATCGTCCTCGTCTTCCTTGGTGTTGACGAAGTACTCCGTCTTCAGCTTCTCGTGCACCTTCAGGAAGGTGCGGAACACGTCGTCGCGCGAGTCCAGCCGGCACTCCTCGCCCAGGCCTGCCAGCAGCGTGCGCATGACCGGGAAGTGCGCGGTCGTCCCGGCCAGCGCGATAAAGCCGTCGCCGACCGGAAAGACCTTCTGGTTGCGCTCATACGCGCGCGACAGCCGCGTATCGCCGAAGGTGACCAGCGCGTCCGCCGCGATCGCCACCTCGGCGCCCTTCTTGACGACAACACAGGTAGTCATGGCTCGCTCCTCTGAATCAACTCAGGTGGCTGGCCTTTCGCACACCGGCAAAGCCGGTGTGCGTCGCGGCTGCTTTTTACAGCAGGATGCGGCGGAAGTCGGCCAGCAGTTGCGCGAAGTACGTGTTGAAGCGCGCAGCCTCGGCGCCGTCGATGACGCGGTGGTCCCACGACAGCGACAGCGGCAGCGTCAGGCGCGGCGCGAACTGCTTGCCGTCCCACACCGGCTTCTGGAACGACTTGCACACGCCCATGATGGCCACTTCCGGCGCGTTGATGATCGGCGTGAAGTACGTGCCGCCGAGGCCGCCCAGCGACGAGATCGAGAAGCAGCCGCCCTGCATCTGGTCCGGCTTGAGCTTGCCGTCGCGCGCCAGCTTGGCCAGCTCGCTCATTTCCTGGCTGATCTCCAGCACGCCCTTCTTGTCGGCGTCCTTGATCACCGGCACGACCAGGCCATTCGGGGTGTCGGCGGCGAAACCGATGTTGAAGTACTTCTTCAGCACCAGGTTGTCGCCGTCGAGCGAGGCATTGAAGTTCGGGAACTTCTTCAGCGCCGCGACCGTGGCCTTGATCATGAAGGCCAGCATGGTGACCTTGATGCCGGACTTCTCGTTTTCCTTGTTCAGCTGCACGCGGAAGGCTTCCAGCTCGGTGATGTCCGCTTCGTCATGGTTGGTGACGTGCGGGATCATGACCCAGTTGCGGTGCAGGTTGGCGCCGGAAATCTTCTTGATGCGAGACAGGGCCTTGCTTTCCACCTCGCCGAAGCGGGTGAAATCGACCTTCGGCCACGGCAGCAGGCCGAGCTCGCCACCGCCGCCGCCAGCCGCGGCAGCCTGGGCCGGCGCGGCGGCCTGGCCGGTCATCACGCCCTTGACGTAGTTCTGCACGTCCTGCTGCGTGATGCGGCCCTTGGGGCCCGTGCCGGCCACGCGCGACACGTCGACGCCCAGCTCGCGTGCGAACTTGCGCACCGACGGGCTGGCGTGGGCGGCCTTGCCGCTTACGCCAGCGACGGCCGGCGCGGCGGCAGCCGCTGCTGCCGGAGCCGGGGCCGCCGCGGGCGCGGGTGCCGGGGCGGGCGCGCT